>NZ_JCANNB010000044.1:0-52172 GCF_059553435.1 Micromonospora sp. PRAS1 | reverse complement strand
GCAGTTTGCGTCGCCTGTTTGCGGCTTTTGTCCGGCTATGCGGAGGCGGAAAGTGCAAGATCGACGGCCTCGGGGTGGGAGGGGGTGGGGAATTAGGTGGTGGGGGTAGGGGTGGGGGATGCGGTGGGGGTGGTGGGGGTGGGGGTTTGGGCGTCGGCGCGGCGGTGGCGTAGCTCGATCGGGAGCACCGCGAGCGCCACCAGAAGACCGATCGCGCCGGTGACGGCGAAGCCCCAGAGCGGCGCCGAGGCGTCGATCACCGCGCCGGCCAGCGGGGCGCCGACGGCGATGCCGACGGTGACCGCGGAGCCGTGCATGCCCATCGCCTCACCCCGGACGTTGGCCGGGGCGAGCCGGCTGACCGTGTCCGAGGTGGCCGCGATGGTGGGCGCGCAGAGCATCCCGGCGGGGATCAGTGCCAGGCAGAGCAGCCACCAGTGTGAGCCACCCAGCCCGACCGGAATCGTGCAGAGGCTCAACGCGCCGATAAGTGCGACCGGGGAGAAGGAGCGGTGCACCGCGCCGTACGCGAAGCCGCCCACCAGCGACGCGACCGCCCAGACGGAGAGCACCGCGCCGGTGAAGGCGGCGTCGCCGTTCTCCCGCAGCACGGCGATGACTGCCACGTCGGTGCCGCCGAGTACCAGGGTGGCCGCGGTGCTCACCGCGAAGATGGCGATCATCCGCGAGGTGAGCCACTGCCGGCGGGCGATCCTCGGCTGCGGTCCGGTCGCCTGCTCGGTGGCGCTGCGTACCGGCGGGTTGAGCAGCCACAGCAGGAGACCGGAGACCACGATGCCGGCACCGACCAGGTAGAGCGTGAGCCGGGCCGAGATGGTGGTGACACCGACCGTGGCGAGGGCCGGACCGATCATGAACGACAGCTCGACGGACATCGAGTCCAGCGCGTACGCCGGGCGGCGCTGTTCCGGTGGCACCAGCGCGGCGATGGACTGCCGGATGACCGAGAAGATCGGCAACGCCAGCAGGCCGGCCAGGAAGGCGGCCGGCAGCAGCAGCGAGTAGGAGAGCTGCGGCGCGATGCCCCAGAAGATCGCCTCGGCCACGGTGGTGAGGACCAGCACCGGACGCAGACCGCGCCGGTCCACCAGCCGGCCGAGCAGCGGACCGCCGATCGCCGCGCCGACGGTGATCGCGCCACCGACCAGGCCGGCCGCGCCGTAACCGCGCCCGAGGTCCTGCACGACGTAGAACATCAGCGTCACACCGGTCGCGGTAAGCGGGACCCGAGCCAGCACTGCCACGAGCAGCAACGACCGTAGACCGGGCAGGGCGAGCACCGCCCGGTAAGGCTTCATGTTCACGTCGGTCCGTACCTCCGCCGGACATCCTGAACCGGGGGTACGACAGCCGCAACGAATTACGGGGTCATGCGGCCCTGATCACAGGCGCGCCGTGCATGGTGATCCCGGCACCGTCGAAGGCGCGCAACGCGACGTCGGTGGTGTCCGGCGCGACGGCCGCGGTCAGGTCCAGCAGCACGGTGGTGGCGAAGCCCTCCCGGGCCGCGTCGAGGGCGGTGGCCCGGACGCAGTGGTCGGTGGCGATGCCGACCACGTCGACCCGGTCCACGCCGTGTCGGCGGAGCCAGTCGGCCAGGCCCTCGCCGTCCTCGGCGTGGCCCTCGAAGCCGGAGTACGCGGCGGCGTACTCGCCCTTGTGGAAGATCGCCTCGATCCGGTCGGTGGCCAGTTCGGGGTGGAACTCCGAACCGGGGGTGCCGACCACACAGTGCCGGGGCCAGGTGCTCACGTAGTCGGGCGGATCGGCGAAGTGGGTGCCGGGATCGATGTGGTAGTCCTTGGTCGCCACCACGTGCGCCCAGCGGTCCGGCTCACCGGCCAGCAGCCGGGAGATGCCGGCGGCTACGCCCGCGCCCCCTGCCACGGCCAGCGAGCCGCCCTCGCAGAAGTCCTTCTGCACGTCCACGATGATCAGCGCGTTGGACACCGACTCGCTCCTCTCAATCGGCGGGTACCACGGTGACCGGGACCGCCGGGTCACCGGCGGAGAGCTTCAGGCCCTCCCAGGGAATGGAGATCAGGCACTGTCGCAGGTGCTCCCGGGCCTCGTCGAGTGTCGGGGGCGTCACCGGCTCGCCGTCCACCACGTACGAGCGTTGCAGCAGCCGGTCGTTGGGATGCCGGTCGGGTACGCCCTGCGGGACGATGACCTCCTCGGTGGCGGTGCCGGTCGGCTTGTGCCGCCGGACGGCCACCTTGCGCCCGCCGATGGTGGCCTTCTGCTCGGAGCGCTTGACCACCGGGCGGCCCGCCACCTCGACCAGCTTGTAGACCAGGCCCGCCGTAGGTGCTCCGGAGCCGGTGACCACGGCGGTGCCCGCACCGTACATGTCCACCGGTTCGGCGGCCAGCGCGGCGATCGCGTACTCGTCGAGGTCACCGGAGACGATGATCTTCGTTTCGGTGGCGCCGAGCGAGTCCAGCAACTCGCGGGACTGCTGGGCGATCACGGCCAGGTCACCGGAGTCGATCCGGATGGCCCGCAGCTCCGGCCCGGCCACCTCGATCGCGTTGCGGATGCCCTGGCTGATGTCGTACGTGTCCACCAGCAGCGTGGTCTCCTTGCCCAGCGTGGCGACCTGCGAGGCGAACGCGGCCCGCTCGTCGTCGTGCAACAGGGTGAACGCGTGCGCGGCGGTGCCCGCCGTGGGGATGCCGTACCGCTGGCCGGCGGCCAGGTTCGAGGTGTAGCGGAACCCGGCCAGGTAGGCCGACCGGGCTGCGGCGACCGCCGCCTCCTCGTGTGCCCGGCGCGACCCCATCTCGATAAGCGCCCGACCCCGCGCGGCGGTCACCATCCGGGCCGCCGCGGCGGCCACCGCGCAGTCGTGGTTGAGCACCGAGAGCACAAGCGTCTCCAGCACCACGCACTCGGCGAAGGTGCCGGTGACGGTGAGGATCGGTGAGCCGGGGAAGAACAGCTCGCCCTCGGCGTACCCGTCGATGTCGCCGGTGAACCGGTAATTGGCAAGCCAGGCGGCGGCCTGTTCGTCGACCACGCCGGTGCGGCGCAGGAAGTCGATGTCGGCCGGGTCGAAGCGGAACTCGCGGATCAGGTCGATCAGCCGCGCGGTGCCGGCGACCACGCCGTACCGGCGGCCGGCGGGCAGTCGGCGGGTGAACACCTCGAACACGCAGGGCCGGTCCGCGGTGCCGTCCCGCAGGGCGGCACTGACCATGGTCAGCTCGTAGTGGTCGGTCAGCAGTGCGGGACGAAGGGAGTGCACGTCCTCAGCCTAGGGTTCACGTCGCCGCCGTGTCGTCGTGGCCCGGGATCGTCCGCAGCGCGGCCCGCAGCTCCGCCCGCCCGGTCACCCCGAGCTTGCTGTAGATCCGTTGCAGATGGTTCTCCACGGTCCGGGCGGAGAGAAAGAGCTGTTCGGCGATGGCCCGGCTGGTCTCGCCCTCCGCCGCGAGCCGGGCCACCTGCCACTCCCGGTCGCTCAGGGTCGGCGTGGCCGCTCGCAGGGCCGGGGTGTGCACGATGTCACAGCAGCCGAGCAGGACCGCGAGCCGTTCGCTGGCCGTGGCGATCTCCGGGGAGCGGTGCCGGCGCAGCAGGTGCACGGCGGCGGCCGCTGCCTCCGCAGCGGGCAGCGCCAGCCCGAGTTCCATGAAGTTGTCGGCGGCGGCGAGCAGTTGGTCGGGCACGCCGTCGGCCGCCGCCCGGGCGTGCCGGGCCAGCAGCGGGGGCAGCTCGCCGTCGACCCGTTCCGACAGCTCGGTCAACCGCTGGGCGACCGTACGGCGACTACCGTCGGAGCAGGTCGGCCCGGTGAACGCGGTGGCCTGGCCCAGGCGTACCAGATCATGCAGTGCCAGCATCTCGTGCCCGGCGAAGCCGTCGGCGCGCAGCCGCCTGACCAGCTCGTGCAGGTGTGTCACGGCGCCGGACAGGTCGCCGTTGGCGGCGAGGGTAGCCGCGCGGGCCTGCTCCAGCCACGGGTACAGCACGGCCATGCTCGGCGCGTGGCTGTTGTCGGCCTCGGCCATCGCCTCGACCGCCTGCCGGGCGTCACCGCGCAGCGCCGCGGCCTGGGCCCGTTCGGCCTGGGCCAGGCCGGCGTAGACCCGGCTGGTCGCCAGGATCGCGCAGGCGCCGAGCGCGGCCTGCATCGCGGTGTCGCTGCGCCCGCGCAGCCGCGCCGCGTACGCCCGCAGGATGGTCAGGTAGCCGCTGCCGAGTCGGAAGTCTCCCGCGTCGGCCAGGTCGGCGAACTCGTCGGCGACCAGGGTGTCGATGCCGGCCAGGTCGCCGGAGAGGGCCAGCCGGGTGCCCCGGGCCAGCTCCACGGCCAGTTGCAGGTACGGCATGTCCGCCCGCCAACTCGCCGCCTTCGCCTGTACCAGGTCCACCGCCGTGGCGCTGCGACGCAACTGTCCCTGCACCGCCTGTAGGTGGGCGATGGCGCAGCGGGCCAGCTCGCGGGCGGCCACGCTGGCCGCCGGCCGGTCCAGCACGCCCTGGGCGAGCCGGAGCGCGGTCGGCGCGTCCAGCCGGTGCAGGCGCATGATCGCCTCGAAGGCGCGGATCCGGGCCTGGGCGGCGTGGTCGGTCAGCTCGGTGCCGCGCCTGGCGATCTCCTCCACCGTGGACTCCTGGCTCAGCCCCCAGTAGCTGACCATGCCCCGGGCCGTCAGCCAGCGGCTGAGCCGCTCCTCGTCGCCGGTGTCGGTGGCGACCGCGTCGAGCACCCCGAGCGCCTCGGCCGGCCGGTCGGCGAACATCAGGATGGTGGCCAGCAGCTCGGCCGCGTCGAAACCGCCGCCGGCGTCGAGCGCCGCCCGGGCCAGCCGGGTCGCCAGCGGTACGTCGTAGCGCGCGAACGCCTGTCCGGCCGCGGCGATCAGCATCGAGGCGTCCTGTGCGGTGCCGGAGTCCAGCCGCCACACCGCCACCCGCAGCAGGTCCTCCCGCCGTCGCTTGCCGACCCCTTCCAGCAGCTCCGCCAGGTGCGCCTGCAACCGACGGGTCCGGCTGACCGGGCACTGCCGGCGGACCACCTCGCCGTAGAGCGGATGGCCCAGCCGGACGTTGAGCCGCCGATCAGAGTGGACCATCGTGATCAGCCCACGCTCCTCGGCGGTCTCCACGTCGGCGTCCTCGACGACCGTGTTGAGCAGTCGCAGGCCCAGCGGCTCGCCGAAGGCGACCAACTCGACCACCGCCCGTACGCCGGGACTGAGCTGGCCGATCCGGATGTCGATCAGCTCGGTCAGGTTCGGTGCCAGCTCCAGCCGCCCGGTCCAGGTCCAGAGCCCGTACCGCTCGGTCAGCTCCCTGCTGCCCTGGACGGCGTGCACCAACTCGCGCAGCAGCAGTGGATTGCCGGCGCTCAGCTCGCCCAGCCGGTCCGCCGTACGGCCGTCGACCGGCCCGTTCAGGATGGCGGCGAGCAGGCCGGCGGTCTCGGTGGGCGGCAGTGGGTTCAACTCGGCGTGCTCGACCAGGTCGTCGGTCCACAGTGCCCGGATCGGCAGCGGAAGCTGCTCGCCGTCGCGCAGCGTGCCGACCACGCAGGCGTTCTCGGCGCGGGCCACCAGGTGCACGAGGGCGGCGGTGGGCGGATCGAGCAGGTGCGCGTCGTCCACGGCGAGCACGATCCGCCGGCCAGCGGCCTGCTGCTGCAACAGGTCCACGGCCCACCGGAGGATGCCCGCCGGCGACAGACCCTGCGGCTGCTCGACCGGCAGCACCTGGACCAGGCCGCCGAAGGGCATCGCCGCGGTGGTGGCGCTGGCCGCGATCCAACCGACCGCATACTGGTCGCCGGGGAGATTGTCCACGCCCTCCCGGAGCAGCCGGCTCTTGCCGATGCCCGCGCTGCCGGTGAAGAAGATGCCGCGTCCGAGGGTGCCGGTCACCGCCCTGTGCAGACGGTCGAGCTCCGCCCGCCGGCCCACGAATCTCCACCGACCCATTCCCGCAGCATATCGACGGAAGTGTTGCCTGGCTGGTAGCCCCGCGAGGTAAGTTGAGTAGCCCGAGACGTACCACTGAGTATTTGATTTCGCCCGTTTCTCGCGTCGAAGCGCCGTACTCTTCCGGCATCCGGATGCCGTAACCGGATGTTCATCGCGACCGGCTGCGCCGGCCGCCCTGCCTCGGAGGACGCCGTCTGATGAAGCCGGGTCCGCTGCACGACCTCGGCCCGCCCGACGACGCTGCCCGGCCGCCCGGTCCCGGCCCCTTCCCGCATCGGGTCGGCGTGGGGCACACCGGCCCGCACGAGCCGCTCGCGGTGATCGCCGCAGGGCCGGCCGGCGCCGACCGGTCCGGTGTGCTCGCCGCCGTACTGGAACTCGACGTCGAACTGCTGAGCGTGCCGGCCGGCAGTTGGCTGGTGGTACGCCACGCCGCGACGGAGACCCGGGTCGCGCACGTGCCCGGTTACCGTACGCCGCAGTCGTACCGCCCGGACCAGCCCGCCGTCGGGCCGGCGTTGGCCCGGCCGCCGCGCCGGGTCGAACTGAACCTGTCCCGACCGTTGTTGAATCGGTTCGAGCTGGTCGACACGCCGGACCTGGGAGCGTTCGGGCCGGCCGGTGCCGGCGTGCTGCGCGACGCGGTGGGCCGGGCCGGCGCGTTGCTGTTCGCGGTCGCGGCGGACCGGTCGTTCAGCGGTGCCGAGCTGAACCTGCTCGCCGAGCTGGCCGGGACGGCGGTGCGGGTCTTCTTCGCGGTGACGGCGGGCGCCGCCGGTTGGGCGGTCCCGGAGGATTCGGCGGTAGCGCAGGACTCGGGGGAGTCCGGCGGCCCGGTGGTGGACGCGGTAGCGGTCACCGTCGAGGCGCACCGGGCTGCGCTGCTCGCCGCGGTGCCGGGGCTGGCCGACGCCCGATGGTTCCCGATCGTCGACGGAAACGGGCGCGCCCTGCGGCAGGCGCTTGTCGACTGGGCCTCCGACGAGGGACTGCGCCGGGCCAGTTCAGAGCCGCCGGAGGCACCGGACGCACGCGTCCGGGTGCCGGTGCTGGCGAAGCCGGGTGAATGGTCCGAGCGGCTCGACCGACAGGTTCGTGCTGCGGCGCAGCGGATCCGCCAACACCTGGCGCTGGAACTGGCCGACCTGCACCGACGGGCGGTGCAGGAGATCATCTTCGGGATCGGCTGTGCCGGCCTGCCCCGGTTTCTCGACCAGGAACTGGAGGCGATGTCGCTGCTGGCCACCGCGCAGTGTGCGCACAGCGTCCGGACGATCGTCGCGGACGTCGCCGGGCAGCTGTTCGGCGCGCCGCTGCCCGAGGGCGTCCACCGGCGCATAACCGAGGCGGTCCGGTGGAGCCTGGTCCACCACACGACCGGACCGGAGCTGGAGCGGGTGCTGCTTGTCACAAGCGGTGCGGGCGTGACGGGGATGACCGGGCCCGCCGCCGTCGGCGCGCTGGTCGCGTATCCCGCGTCGTCCCCTACCGACGTGCTTCCGCCGGTGGCGGTGGCCCTCTCCGGTGGCTGCTGGCAGCACTGGCGTACCCCGGGCCGGAACGACCCGAACGACGCCCGCGCCTGGACCCAGCGGGCGCTGCGCGAAATCGAACTGGTGTTGTCCCGGGAGGTGGCCCGCCGGTTCGAGGTGATCAGGCTCTCGCTCGGCACGGTGCTCTCCGATGCCGCCGAACATGGCACCCTGCTCGCCTGACCGCTCGCCGCCGTGCGGTGGCGACGATCCGGGCCGCTCCGGCGTTCCGGTTCCTCGGTTCCGCCGATCCGGTGGCACGATGGGGGGCATGGCGGCTCCGCAGGTTGCACCGGTCGAGACCCCGGACACCGATGAGGTGCCGGCTCCCGACCGGCCGTGGGTGACGATCGTCTGGGATGACCCGGTCAACCTCATGACGTATGTGACCTGGGTGTTCCAGAAGCTCTTCGGCTACAGCCGGGAGAAGGCCGAGCAGCTCATGCTGGACGTGCACCACAAGGGCAAGGCCGTGGTCTCCAGCGGTGCCCGGGAACGGATGGAGCACGACGCCTCGCAACTGCACGCGTACGGCCTCTGGGCGACGGTGGAGCGGTCGTGAGCATGTTCCGCCGCCGGGGTGACCGGTATGTGGCCGACTTCGCCGTCGACGAGGTGCGCGTGCTGCGCAAGGTCGCCTCCGAGGTCGTCGGCCTGCTCACCGATGGCTTCGACCACACCGATCCGGTGGTGTGCCGGCTCTTTCCCGAGGCGTACCCGGACGACGCGGCCGGTACCGCGGAGTTCCGTCGGTACACCGAGGGGGATCTGAAGACCGCGAAGATCGATCAGGCCGGGGCGATCCTGGCCGCGCTGCCCGACGACGGTGGCGGGGAGGTGCGCCTGGACGCCGAAGCGGCCGAGGCGTGGCTGCGGGCGCTCAACGACGCGCGGTTGGCGATGGGCGTACGGCTGGAGATCAAGGACGGGACGGACCTGGGTGCCGAGCTTGACGACGCGGTGGCCGCCGACCCCTCGTCGAGCCGGGTGTTCCAGCTTTCGGTCTACGCCTATCTCGGTTATCTCCAGGAGTCCCTGCTCAACGCCTTGATCGAGTGACTGTGACCGGCACCGCCTCGCGGTTGGCGGGTACTGGAGGCTAGGCTTGGCGGCGTGCTGAGCATTGACCGGTCGATCGTCGACGCGATCGTCGCCCACGCCCGTCGGGACCACCCCGACGAGGCCTGCGGGGTGGTCGCCGGTCCGGTCGGCAGCGACAAGCCGATCCGGCACATCCCGATGGACAATGCCGCCCGCTCGATGACGTTCTACGAGTTCGACTCGATGGAGCAGCTGCGGGTGTGGCGCGAGATGGACGATCGGGACGAGGAGCCCGTCGTCATCTATCACTCGCACACCGCCACGGAGGCCTACCCGTCGCGTACGGACGTCTCCTTCGCCGGTGAACCGGGCGCGCACTATCTGCTCGTCTCCACCCGAGAGCCCGACACGGAGGAGATCCGCTCCTTCCGGATCGTGGACGGTGTGGTGACCGAGGAGCCGGTGCGGATCCTCGACGCCGGGGTGGATCCGCACGCCGTGCAGTCCTACATGTTCGGGCAGAGCCCGGCGACGGTCGACTACGAGTGTTCGGAGCGCTGAGCCCAGTCAGCCCCGTTGCACGTTCCCGTCACCGAGCACACCCGATCGAGGAGTAGGACACCATGGCCATCGAGGTTCGCATCCCCACCATCCTGCGCAGCTACACCGGCGGCGCGAAGGTCGTCGAGGGCAGCGGCGACACGCTGAGCGACCTGCTCACCGACCTTGACTCCCGGCACGCCGGGCTGCGGGCGCGGCTGGTCACCGAGGCTGGCGCGCTGCACCGCTTCGTAAACGTCTACGTCAACGACGAGGATGTGCGCTTCCTCGGCGCGCTGGACGCCAAGCTGAACGATGGTGACAGCGTCACCATCCTGCCCGCGGTGGCCGGCGGCGCGTTCGGCTTCGCCGCTGCCGCGGCGATCGCCCAGGCCGGGCGCCGGACGCCCGTCACCGCCGGCTGAGGCGGCCGCGATGGCGCGGTACGACAGCCTGCTGGACGCCTGTGGCGGGACGCCCCTGGTGGGGCTGCCCCGACTGTCGCCGACGGTGCCCGACGGGGCACCGCCGGTGCGGCTCTGGGCGAAGCTCGAGGACCGCAACCCGACCGGCAGCATCAAGGACCGGGCGGCCATGTTCATGGTCCGGGCCGCCGAGGCGGCCGGCAAGCTCCGGCCGGGCGACACGATCCTGGAGCCGACAAGCGGTAACACCGGCATCTCCCTGGCCATGGTGGCCAAGCTGCGTGGCTACCGGCTGGTCTGCGTGATGCCGGAGAACGTCTCGGCCGAGCGGGTGCAACTGCTCCGGATGTACGGCGCGGAGATCATCTTCTCGCCGGCGGCCGGCGGCTCCAACCAGGCGGTCGCCACCGCCAAGCAGATCGCGGCCGAGCATCCGGACTGGGTGATGCTCTTCCAGTACGGCAACGAGGCGAACGCCCGGGCGCACTACGAGACGACCGGGCCGGAGTTGCTGCACGACCTGCCGACGATCACGCACTTCGTGGCCGGCCTGGGCACCACCGGCACGCTTATGGGCACCGGGCGCTACCTGCGGGAGAAGGTCGAGGGCATCCAGATCGTCGCCGCCGAGCCGCGGTACGGCGAGTTGGTCTACGGCCTACGCAACATCGACGAGGGATACGTCCCGGAACTCTACGACGCCACGGTGCTGACCCGACGGTTCTCCGTGGGCACCCGCGACGCGGTGCTGCGGACCCGGCAGCTGGTGGAGGTGGAGGGCCTCTTCGTCGGCTTCTCCACCGGCGCGGTGCTGCACGCGGCACTGGCTGTGGCGCACGAGGCGGTCCGCGACGGTCGCCGCGCCGACGTGGCCTTCGTGGTCAGCGACGGCGGTTGGAAATACCTCAGCACCGGCGCGTACGGCGGCACGCTCGCCGACGCGGAGGAGGCCCTGGAAGGTCAGCTCTGGGCCTGAACTGCGGGAGAGTGACGGTCACGAGGGCCATCGGCGGAACGCCGGTGGCCCTCGTCACGTCGGGTCACCCTGATCAGCCACTCAGTCAACGGCGTGTGGATCGGACGGGCGAAGCGGGTGTCACGTTGGTGACAACTTCCAGCAGATCATTCTTGCCCTTGTGCAGGCGGGCGTAGGCTTCCCAGCGTGGCGTACGCGTCGGTAGTGATCATCGCCGGAGCGGCGGCCGGCAGGACTACTACCTACCGTGACAGCGAGACAACTCGATGCGACTGACCGTCCTGGGCTGTGCGGGCAGCTTCCCCGGACCCGAGTCCCCCTGCTCGGCGTACCTGGTCGAGGCCGAGAACTTCCGGCTGCTTGTCGACTTCGGCCCGGGCTCGCTCTCCACCCTCCAGCGCTACGCCGGGCTGTACGCCCCGGACGCCATCCTCCTGACCCACCTGCACTGCGACCACATTCTCGACGCCGCGTCCTACGTAGTGGTGCGGCGGTACGCCCCGGACGGGCCCTATCCGCCGCTGCCGGTCTACGCGCCGGCCGGCGCGCCGGACCGGCTCGCCGCAGCGTACGGGCAGGAGAACGGCACCGTCGAGGACGTCTACCAGTTCTACGCGCTGCAACCCGGCACCTTCCCGATCGGCCCGTTCACCGTCACCGTCGACCGGGTGCTGCACCCGGTCGAGACGTACGGCGTCCGGCTGGAGCACGGTGGCCGGGCGCTCTGCTACTCCTCGGACACCGCCCCCTGCGAGGCGCTGCTGCGGCTGGCCCAGAACGCCGACGCCTTCCTCTGCGAAGCCAGCTACATGGACGGGGTGGAGAACCCACCGGACCTGCATCTGACCGGCCGGGAGGCCGGCGAGGCGGCGGCCAAGGCCCACGTCGGGCGGCTCCTGTTGACCCATCTGGTGGACGCCTGGGGCAGCGAGGCGCAGACGGTCGCCGCCGCCACCGCCGCGTACTCCGGCCCGTTGGAAGTGGTCCGCCCGGGCGCCAGCTACGACATCTGACCCGCCCGACCTGATCCCTCGACCGGGCCACCACATAGGGTGCAGGGCATGGCGCGACCTGACGGGCGGCGGCCCGACCAACTCCGACCGGTGACTCTGACCCGTGGCTGGAGCACGCACCCGGAGGGCTCGGTGCTTGTGGAGTTCGGCGGCACCCGGGTGCTCTGCACGGCGAGCGTCACCGAGGGCGTGCCCCGCTGGCGCCGGGGCTCCGGGCTGGGCTGGGTCACCGCCGAGTACGCGATGCTGCCCCGGGCCACCAACACCCGCTCCGACCGGGAGAGCGTCAAGGGTCGGGTGGGCGGGCGGACCCACGAGATCTCCCGGTTGATCGGCCGGAGCCTGCGGGCCGCCATTG
Source organism: Micromonospora sp. PRAS1 (assembly GCF_059553435.1). Taxonomy (NCBI): domain Bacteria; kingdom Bacillati; phylum Actinomycetota; class Actinomycetes; order Micromonosporales; family Micromonosporaceae; genus Micromonospora; species Micromonospora sp. PRAS1. Next base: position 40,318 of record NZ_JCANNB010000044.1, on the reverse strand, counting down.
ACCTCAAGGCGCTCGGCGAGAACTCGATCGTGCTCGACTGCGACGTGCTCCAGGCCGACGGCGGCACCCGGACCGCGGCGATCACCGGCGCGTACGTGGCCCTGCACGACGCGGTGACCTGGCTCGCCGCGCGCCGGGCCCTGGCCGGTAAGCCGGAGAACGTGATGCACCGGTCGGTGGCCGCGGTAAGCGTCGGCGTGATCGCCGGTGAGCCGCGCCTGGACCTGTGCTACGACGAGGACGTGGCCGCCGAGGTCGACATGAACGTCATCTGCACCGGCACCGGTGACTTCGTCGAGGTGCAGGGCACCGGCGAGGCCGGTGTGTTCGCCCGTGAGCAGTTGGACGCGCTGCTCGACCTGGCCGTCCTCGGTTGTCTGGACCTGGCCGAAGCCCAGCGGAAGGCTCTTTCGTCATGAACAAGGTGCTGCTCGCCACCCGCAACCGCAAGAAGCTCATCGAGTTGCAGCGCATCCTCGACGGTGCCCTCGGCGCGCATCGGATCGCCCTGATCGGGCTGGACGACGTCGAGGCGTACCCGGAGCTGCCGGAGACCGGGCTGACCTTCGGCGAGAACGCGCTGATCAAGGCGCGGGAGGGCTGCCGGCGGACCGGGCTGCCGACCATCGCCGACGACTCCGGGCTGGCCGTGGACGCGCTCAACGGGATGCCCGGGGTGTTCAGCGCCCGCTGGGCCGGGCGGCACGGCGACGACCAGGCCAACCTCCAGTTGGTGCTCGACCAGGTCGCCGACGTGCCGGACGAACACCGGGGCGCCTCCTTCGTCTGCACCGTCGCGCTGGTGCTGCCCGGCGGAAAGGAGCACCTGGTCGACGGCAGGCAGGCGGGGCGGCTGCTGCGTGCTCCGCGCGGCGACGGTGGCTTCGGCTACGACCCGATCTTCCTCGGCGACGGTCAGGACCGTACCAACGCCGAGTTGACCCCCGAGGAGAAGGACGCCATCAGCCACCGCGGCAAGGCGCTGCGCGAGCTGGCCGCCCTCGCCGCCAAGGTGCTCTGAGCTCGGGGCCGGTTCGTCGTCTTTGAACGCGCCGTGGCGATTGTCGTCAGGAGGCTGATTTCACTGTGAAATCAAAATTTCACAGTGAAATCACGCCGGTTCACGAATGTGCTCCTGGCCGGACCCCGGCGGGCCGCCGAGGTCCGGCCGCGCCGTGCCTTCTCCGGCCGAGCCGGAAGACCCGGCCCTAGCCGAGTACGCCGAGCTCGCGTTCGATGGCGACGCGCAGGTCGGGGGTGGCGACCACGGTGCGGGCGGCCTCCATCAGGGGGGCGAGGAAGACGTCGGGGCCGGGTGCCCCGGCGACGCCGCCGAGCGCGGCGATCGCGGCCCGGCCGGCGGGGGACGGCGTCAGCGGAGCCCGGAGCTGAAGTCCGCGTACGGCGGCCAGCAGCTCCACCGCGAGCAGGCTGGTCAGGTTGTCCAGGACGGTGCGCAGCTTCTTGGTGGCGGCCCAGCCCATCGAGACATGGTCCTCCTGCATGCCGCTTGTGGGCAGCGAGTCCACCGAGGCGGGTCCGGCCAGCCGGCGGTTCTCCGCGACGATGCCGGCCGCCGTGTACTGGGCGATCATCAACCCGGAGTTGACCCCCGCGTCGGGGGAGAGGAAGGCCGGCAGCTCCCGGGAGCGGGTCACGTCGAGCAGCCGGTCGACCCGGCGTTCGGAGATCGCGCCCACCTCGGCGGCGGCGATGGCGAGGAAGTCGGCGGCGAAGCCCAGCGGCGCGCCGTGGAAGTTGCCCGTCGACTCGACCCGACCGTCGGGCAGCACCACCGGGTTGTCCACCACCGAGAGCAGCTCGCGCCCGGCCACCGTGCGGACGAAGTCCAGCGTGTCCCGGGCCGCGCCGGCCACCTGGGGTGCGCAGCGCATCGAGTACGCGTCCTGCACCGCGTGCGCCAGGTCGTCGCGGTGCGAGTCCATCACCCGGGAGTCCTGCAACAGCCGGTGGATGTTCGCCGCCGAGACGCCCTGCCCGGGATGCGGGCGGATGGCGTGCAACTCCGGCAGGAAGGGTCGCTCCGAGCCGAGCATCGCCTCGATGGCCAGCGCGGCGGTCACGTCGGCCATGGTGAACAGGTGCGCCGCGTCGTGGATCGCCAGCAGCAGCATGCCGAGCATGCCGTCGGTGCCGTTGATCAGCGCCAGCCCTTCCTTCGCGGCCAGCTCGATCGGGGCGAGACCGGCCCGGCGCAGCGCGTCGGCGGCGGGCAGCCGGGTACCGTCCGGGCCGAGCACCCACCCCTCGCCGAGCAGCACCAGCGCGCAGTGCGCAAGCGGTGCCAGGTCGCCGGAGGCACCGAGCGAGCCGTGCTCTGGCACCCACGGGGTGACGTCGTGGTTGAGCAGGTCCACAAGCGCGGCGGCGACCAGCGGGCGTACCCCGGACCGGCCCAGGGCGAGCGAGCGGACCCGCAGCAGCATCATCGCCCGCACCACCTCCCGGGGCATCGGGGCGCCGACCCCGGCGGCGTGCGAGCGGATCAACGCGTGCTGCAACTCGGCCCGACGCTCGGCGGCGACGAAGGTGTTGGCCAGGGCGCCGAAACCGGTGGAGACGCCGTAGACCGGCCGGCCGGCCGCCTCGATGCCGTCCACGATGGACCTGCTGGTCGCCATCGCGGCCACGGCGGCCGGGGCGAGGACGACCTGCGCGGTGCCCCGGGCCACGGCGAGCACGTCGGCGGGGGAGATCCCGGTGGGCTGGATGGTCACGGTCATAGCGGAACTCCGTTGTGCAGGACCTGGCGGATCAGCGGTACCCCCGGCCGGTAGGCCAGGTGCAGATGGGAGGGGGCGTCGAGGATGATCAGATCGGCCCGGGCACCGGGTCGAAGCACCCCGACGTCGGTTCGGCGCAGCGCCCGCGCGCCACCGGCGGTCGCGGCCCACACCGCCTCCGCCGGGGTCATCCGCATCTCGCGTACGGCCAGCGCGATGCAGAACGGCATCGACGAGGTGTACGACGAACCGGGGTTGCAGTCGGTGGCCAGCGCCACGGTGACTCCGGCGTCGAGCAGCCGGCGGGCGTCCGGGTAGGGCGACCGGGTGGAGAACTCGGCGCCGGGCAGCAGGGTGGCGACGGTGGCGGTCTGCCCGTCGTCCGTCGCGGTCGACGCCAGCGCGTCGATGTCGGCGTCGCTCAGGTGGGTGCAGTGGTCCACGCTGGCCGCACCCAACTCCACCCCGAGCCGTACGCCCGGGCCGGGGCCGAGCTGGTTGGCGTGCAGCCGGACGCCCAGGCCGACGGCCTGCCCGCAGGCCAGGATCGCCCGGGCGTGGTCGGCGTCGAAGGCGCCCCGCTCGCAGAACACGTCGATCCAGCGGGCGTAGGGCACGGCGGCGGCCAGCATCGGCCCGCACACCAGTGAGACGTAGTCGTCGGGACGGTCGGCGTACTCGGCCGGCACCACGTGCGCGCCGAGGAAGGTGGTCTCCGCGCTGACCTCGGCGGCGATCCGCAGCGAGCGGGCCTCGTCGGCGACGGTGAGGCCGTACCCACTCTTGATCTCGATCGTGGTGGTGCCCTGGCGCAACGCCTCGGCGCGCAGCCGGCGCACGGTGGCGCGCAGCTCGCTGTCGGCGGCGGCGCGGGTGGCACCGACAGTGGTCCGGATGCCGCCGCCGGTGTACGGCTGCCCGGCCATCCGGGCGGCGAACTCCGCGGCCCGGTCCCCGGCGAAGACCAGGTGGGCGTGGCTGTCCACGAACCCGGGCAGCACGGCGGCACCGGCGGCGTCGATCCGCCGGTCGGCGACCGGCGCGTCGGCGGCCGGGCCGACCCAGGCCACCTCGCCCTCCTCGACCAGCAGCGCGGCCCGCCGCCGGATGCCCAGCGGCCCGCCCTCGCCCCGGCCGGCCTCGTTGGTGACCAGCTCACCGATGTTGTCGACAAGCAGACTAGACACGGTGCCCCCTTTTGTTCACGACTGCGGGGCTCGCAAGCTCACTCCTCGCGCTCACGCGCTCACCGCCGCGATCGAGGTGGCGAGTTCGTGCGGTACGTCGACGGTCAGGTGCCGACCTTCGCGCACCACCACCCGGCCGTCCACCACCACCTGGCTGACGTCGGCCGCGCTCGCCGCGAACCAGGCGCCGGCCGGGCTCACCCCGGCGGTGCGTACGCTGTCCAGCCGCACCGTGACCAGGTCGGCGCGGTCACCGACCGCGATCCGGCCGGCGTCGGCCCAGCCCAGCGCGGCGTGCCCGGCGACGCCGGCGGCGGTCAACAGCTCGGCAGGGGTGAAGTGGCCCCGCTTACGGGTCCGCAGCCGTTCGTCCAACTCCACCGCGCGGGCCTCCTCGAACGGGTCGATCACGGCGTGGCTGTCGCTGCCCAGGCTGAGCGGAATGCCGGCGTCGGCCATCCGGCGCGCCGGGCCGATCCCGTCGGCGAGGTCGCGTTCCGTGGTGGGGCAGAGGCAGACCCCGGTCCGGCTCTCCCCGAGCAGGCTCACGTCGCCGCTGGTCGGGTGGGTGGCGTGCACCGCAGTGGTGGACGGGCCCAGCGCGCCGTGGTCGGCGAGCAGCCGGGTCGGGGTGCGACCGTGCACCGCCCGGCAGGCGTCGTTCTCGGCGGGCTGCTCCGAGAGGTGTACGTGCAGCGGGGCGTCGTGCCGCTGCGCCCAGCCGGCCACCGCAGCGAGCTGCTCGGCCGGTACCGCGCGCACCGAGTGGATCGCCGCGCCGAGTTGGACGTGCTCCCCGGCGGGGGTGAAGGCGCTTACCCGGTCCGCCCAGCGCAGCGCGTCGCCGTCGCCGAAACGTCGCTGCGGCCCGGCCAGCGGCTGGCCCTCCACGGAGGCGGTCAGGTAGCAGGCGTCCAGCAGGGTGAGCCGGATGCCGGCCTGCGTCGCCGCCTCGACCAGCGCCGCGCTCATCGCGTTCGGGTCGTCGTACGGGGTGCCGCCCGGGCCGTGGTGCAGGTAGTGAAACTCGCCGACGCAGGTGATCCCGGCCAGGGCCATCTCGGCGTACACCGCCCGGGCCAGCGCCAGGTAGGAATCCGGGTCGAGGCGGCCGGTGACGGCGTACATCCGGTCGCGCCAGCTCCAGAAGTCGCCGCGCCCGTCATGGGTACGCCCGCGTAGTGCCCGGTGGAAGGCGTGTGAGTGGGCGTTGGCCAGGCCGGGCAGGGTCAGCCCCGGCAACCGGACCGCGTCGGCGAGCACGTCGACCCCGGCGTCGGGGCGGCCGGCCGGCGTCAACGGGGTGACCCCGGTGATCCGGCCGTCGGCCGTCTCGATCAGCACGTCCGGGGTCGGCGCGGCCTGCCCGGGCAGCCAGGCGTACTCGGCGAGCCAACGATCGGCGGTCACGCGGTCAGCTCCGCCAGCACCTTGGCCAGGGCGGCCACCCCGGTGGCACAGTCGGCGTCGGTGGCCGACTCGGCGGGGGAGTGCGACACCCCGGTCGGGTTACGGACGAAGATCATCGCGGTGGGCACGTGTGCCGCAAGCACTCCCGCGTCGTGTCCGGCCCCGGTGGGCAGCACCGGTGCCGCCAGCAGGTCCGCCAGCCGGTCGGCCAGCCCACCGTCGAACGCCACAAGCGGGGTCGCCGACTCCTCGGTCAGGGTGACCCGGGTGCCGTCGCGGCGGGCCCGTTCGGCGACCTTGGCGCGTACCGCCTCGACCAGTCTGGCAAGCGTCTCCGGTTCGGCGGCCCGGGCGTCCAGCCAGCCGGTGACCCGGGACGGGATGGCGTTTGTCGCGTTCGGCTCCACGGCCACCCGACCCACGGTGGCGTGGGCGTCGCGCAGCCGGGCCTCCTTGTTGGCGGCGAGCACCGTGAAGGCGTACGTCAGCATGGGGTCGCGGCGGTCGACCATTCGGGTCGTACCGGCGTGGTTGCCCTCGCCGGTGAAGTCGAAGCGCCAGCGCCCGTGCGGCCAGATCGCGCTGGCCACCGCGACCGGCGCGGCCTGGTCGACAAGCGCCCGGCCCTGCTCGACGTGCAGCTCCACGAAGGCGGCGAGCCGGCCGAGCAGCGCCGGATCGGGCCCCGCCGGCCGCCCGCCCAGCGCCTCGGCGAAGCTGACCCCGGCCGCGTCGCGCAGCGCGGCCGCGCGGTCGGCGGGAAGCTGCCCGGTGAGCAGCCGCGACCCCAGACACGGTACGCCGAACCGGGCTCCCTCCTCCTCGACGAACGCGCCGACGACCAGGGGACGGGTCGGCGTCACACCGGCCGCCCGCAATTCGTCCACGGCCAGCCAGGCGCTGACGATGCCCAGCGGCCCGTCGTACGCCCCGCCGTGCGGCACCGAGTCGAAGTGGCTGCCGGTCAGCACCGCGTTGCCGGCGTCCGGGTCGCCCCACCAGGCGAACAGGTTGCCGTTGCCGTCCTCGGTGACCGGCATGCCCCGGGTGTCGGCCTGCTCCCGGAACCACTCCCGCAGCCGCAGTTCCGGCTCGGTGAGCGCGTACCGCAGGTAGCCGCCGCTGTGCTCGTCGCGGCCGATCGGCGCGATCTCGTCCCAGAGCTGGCGGAACCTGTTAAGAAGGGGCCCTTCCTCTACCGTATGCGTTAACAAGGGGCCCTTCCTTCGGTCATGGGGACGCGGACGCCGGTGCGGGCGGCGACTGCGCTCGCCGCGTCGTACCCGGCGTCGACGTGCCGGATCACTCCCATCGCCGGGTCGTTCGTGAGTACCCGTTCGATCTTCTGGCCGGCCAGCGCGGTGCCGTCGGCCACGCAGACCTGGCCGGCGTGGATGGAGCGGCCGATGCCGACCCCGCCGCCGTGGTGCAGGGAGACCCAGGAGGCGCCACTGGCGGTGTTGACCAGCGCGTTCAGCAGCGGCCAGTCGGCGATCGCGTCGGAGCCGTCGGCCATCGCCTCGGTCTCCCGGTAGGGGCTGGCCACGCTGCCGCAGTCGAGGTGGTCCCGGCCGATCACCACGGGCGCGCTCAGCTCGCCGGCGGCGACCATCTCGTTGAACCGTACGCCCGCCTTGTCGCGCTCGCCGTAGCCGAGCCAGCAGATCCGGGCCGGCAGGCCCTGGAAGGCGACCCGCTCGCCGGCCAGCCGGATCCACCGCGCGAGGGACTCGTTCTCCGGGAACAGGTCGAGGATGGCCCGGTCGGTGGCGGCGATGTCGGCCGGGTCGCCGGAGAGCGCCGCCCACCGGAACGGCCCCTTGCCCTCGCAGAACAGCGGTCGGATGTACGCCGGCACGAAGCCGGGGAAGTCGAAGGCGCGCTCGTACCCGCCGAGTTTGGCTTCGCCCCGGATCGAGTTGCCGTAGTCGAAGACCTCGGCACCGGCGTCGAGGAAGCCCACCATCGCCTCGACCTGCCGGGTCATCGACGCCCGGGACCGGTCGGTGAACTCGGCCGGCTTGGCGGTGGCGTACTCCCGGGCGTCGGCCAGCTCCACCCCCTCGGGCAGGTACGACAGCGGGTCGTGGGCGCTGGTCTGGTCGGTGACCACGTCGATCGGTACGCCCCGACGCAGCAGCTCGGGGAAGACGGTGGCGGCGTTGCCCACCACGCCGATGCTGAGTGCCCGACGATCCCGCTTCGCGGCGAGGGCCCGCTGCACCGCGTCGTCGAGCGAGTCGGCGATCTCGTCGAGGTACCGGTCGTGCACCCGGCGTTCCAGCCGGCTGCGGTCCACGTCCACGATCAGGCAGACGCCGCCGTTCATGGTCACCGCGAGGGGCTGGGCGCCACCCATCCCGCCGCAGCCGCCGGTGAGCGTCAACGTGCCGGCCAGGGTGCCGCCGCTGCCCGGCTGCCCGTCACCACGGGTGCCGGCGAGCTTCTCCGCGACGGCGGCGAAGGTCTCGTAGGTGCCCTGGAGGATGCCCTGGGTGCCGATGTAGATCCACGAGCCGGCGGTCATCTGGCCGTACATGGTCAGGCCGAGCTGCTCCAGCCGGCGGAACTCCGGCCAGGTGGCCCAGTCGCCGACCAGGTTGGAGTTGGCCAGCAGCACCCGTGGTGCCCACTCGTGGGTGCGCAGCACCCCGACCGGGCGGCCGGACTGCACAAGCATGGTCTCGTCGTCGCGCAGGTCGGTAAGCGTACGCACCAGGGCGTGGTACGACGGCCAGTCCCGGGCGGCCTTGCCGGTGCCGCCGTAGACGACCAGGTCGTCGGGGCGCTCGGCGACCTCCGGGTCGAGGTTGTTCATGAGCATCCGCAGGGCGGCCTCCTGCGGCCAGCCGCGGGCGGTGCGTTCGGTGCCCCGCGCGGCACGGACGGGTCCGGGCGCGGCCTGGGTGGATTGCGTCATTGCGGGTCTCCTCCTAACCGAGGAACAACTGACGACGGGCGGCCGAGGCTTCGAACGCCTCCAGCCGGCGCTGGGTTTCGGCCGGAGCGGCGTCGCAGATCGCCTGGAGCAGCACCATGGCCAGGGTCATCGGGGCGGTGTGCAGGTCGAAGACCAGTTGCGCGCCGACTGCGGCGGGCAGCACCACGTCGGCGTGCTCGGTCGCCGGGCTGACCGGCGAGTCGGTGATGGCGACCACGGTCAGCCCGGCGGTGCGGGCCTCGCAGAGCGCGTCCAGGGTCTCCCGGGGGTAGCGGGGCAGCACGAAGGCGAGCAGCGCCCGCGCCCCGGCCTCGGCGGCCTGTTCGAGGCGGTCGGCGAGCAGGCTGCCGCCGTCGTCGAGCACCCGCACGTCCGGGTGCACCTTGGCGGCGAAGTAGGCGAAGTACGCGGCCAGCGGGGCGGCGGCGCGCAGGCCGAGCACCGGCAGCGGGCGACTGGCGGCGAGCAGCCGCCCGGTCTCGGCGATCCGCTCCCGGTCGGCGAGCTGCTCGGCCAGCCGGTCCAGGTTGCCGATCTCGGCGCGTACCGCCTGCTGGAGTTCGTTGCCGGCGGGGACCGGGCCGGGTGCGGCGGCGGTCAGCTCGCGCAGCCGGCGGCGCAGCGCGGGATAGCCGTCGTGGCCCAGGGCCACCGCGAACCGGGTGACCGACGGCTGGCTGACCCCGGCCAGCTCGGCGACCTCGGCGGCGGAGAGATAGCCGATTCTGGGCGCGTGCTGCACCAGGCAGTGCGCGATGCGGCGTTGCGTGGGGGTGAGCCGCACCCCGTCGAACAGGCCGACGACCCGCTCGGTCGGCGCCATGGCAGCTCGTTCATTCACACCCTGACTCTATGCATAAAAACTTTCACCAGGCAAGATGTCGCGGAAATCCACACTGGACCGTTGCTGAGCTGCGACTTCGTGCTGATTACCCGGAGTGCGGGGGGTCGGTGGTCCGGGTGACATGCGACGGCTCGGTAGGATCCGCACGGCGGTCGAGCAGAGGAGTTGTGCATGCAGCCGGACGGCCCCTACCGGTACACCCACCTGCTGGGCGGGTCGCCGGTCGGCAAAGCATGGGCGGCGCTCGACCAGCAGGGCCGTTTCGTGACGGTGGCCGTGCTGGACGCCACCGTGGCGGCAACCCCCGGCTGGCGGGACGCCTTCGCCGGAATCGCGAACTCCCTGGCGCAGAGCGGCACGCCCTTCACCTACGCCGACTTCTCGGCCGCCGCACCCTGGGTGGCGTACGCCGCAGAGGCAGGCCGTGGCGCGGAGACCCTGCTCCAATCGCTTGGTGTGGAGTACCAACCGGTGCCCCCCGGCACTGCGCCGCCGGTGTCGGGTCCGCCGCAGTCGGTGTCGGGTCCGCCGCAGTCGGTGTCGGGTCCGCCGCACGCCGTGTCGGGTCCGCCGCACGCCGTGTCGGGTCCGCCGCAGTCGGTGTCGGGTCCGCCGCACGCCGTGTCGGGTCCGCCGCAGCCGGTCTCACCGTCTCCATATGCCGTCTCGCCTGCGCCGGCTTCGGGTGTGCCGACGTCGGGTGCCTTTGGGCCGGCCGCGCCGGCCACCGGTCCCGCCGTGGACGAGAACGGGTTGGCGCTCGCACCCGCCGACCCCTTCGTGGCATCCGGTCGGCGGATCGCGCCCTCGGCGCCACCGAAACGGCGGACCGGCCTCTGGCTCGCGGTCGCCGCGCTGCTCGGCCTGGCGGCGATCGGTGGTGGCGCCGGTGTCTGGGCCATCGCGGCCAGCGGACCGCAGGACCCGCCGAGCGTCGACCCGGCCGCCACTCCATCGGCGGCCGTGCCCCCACCCCTGCCCGGCCTCAAACCCTGGGCGGAGGTGACGCCGCGCAGCCCGGAGGAACGTGCCCTGGCCACGGCCGCACCCTCGATGGTCTTCCTGGAGGCCGTGCTCACCGGGTACGTCCGCGACAAGCAGAACGACACCCTGCTGCACCCGGAGTCGTTCACCTTCAGCCGCCGCTGTAGCGGCTTCGTGGTCAATCACGACGGGCACGTCCTCACCAACGCTCAGTGCGTGCAGCCCACCCCGGAAATCATGATCGAGCACGCGCTCGGCGCCCTGGCCAACACCCTCGTCGACGAGGGCAAGTTGAAGGCCGGCGAGGTGAGCGGCTATGTCCGGGCCCGGACGCGAACCACGGTCTTCACCGGTGAGGATCCGGGCTCGCAACCGGACGCGACGCTGTACGGACAGTTGAACGTGGCCAAGGGCAACCTCACCGCCAGCCCGGCGATCGCCGGCACCGTGGTCCGGGCGCTCACCCTTGAGGAGGGCAACCTGGCGCTGGTCAAGCTCGACCAGGGCAGCCTGCCCGCCGCTGAACTGAACACTTCCGCCACGATTGCGGCCGGGACGCCGTTGCGGGTGCTCGGATACGGCACCAGCGACACCGACTACCGCTCGGCCGAGTACGGCGTACTGTCCAAGCCGGTCGAGGTGACCGAGGTGGACATCGAGTCGTCGGTCTACCGGGTCAGCGAAGATGTCGGTGCTTCCTCGCGGGGAGGCATCGTGATCGATGCGCAGGGCAAGGTGGTCGGGATGCTCGACAACGACCTGTTGCAGCGCGACCGGCCGAACCGCGTGGTGGTGCCGATGTCGCGGATCACCGGGCTGATCGAGGCCGCCGGGGTGCAGAACGGGCTCGGCGAGCCGGACCAGCTCTACCGCAGCGGGCTCGACGCCTACTTCGCCGGTGCCGAGGCGGAGGCCGCGGCGCGGTTCGGTGAGGCCGCAGAGCGCTCGCCGACGAACCTGCTGGCGCAGGTCTACCACGAGACCGCGGTCGCCGCCTCGGCAGGTGGGGAGAAGTCCTCCCGGCCCGGCTGGGCGGTGCCGTTGCTGGTCGTCGCCGGTGTTGCACTGGTCGGCGGGATCGTCGCGTTGGTCCTGTTCCTGCGTCGCCCGAGCGCCCGGTAGCCGCGTCCGGGTGATCAGTCCATAGCGCTGTCGAGGATCGGTGCCAGGGCCTCCGCCAGCAGCGGGGTCAGTTTGCGGGCGTACTCGGCGGTGAGGTGGTTTCCGTCGCGGCGGACCACGACCCCGCCGACGAAGATCGGACAGTGTCCGGAGTCGCAGAACCAGTCCGTGGTGGCGATGTGCCGGGAGCGCTTCCCGGCCCAGACCCGCCGGTCGACCTCGGCATACGAGTGGTATTCGTCGGTGAGCGTGGAGACGCAGTCAGCTGGGGTCGACAGGCGGGTGATGCAGGTCTTCGGGTCGAGACCGAGGGGTGGCGGTTGCAGGGCGACGACCCGCTTCGCCGCCGCGAGCCAGTGTTCCTTGGCGGCTTGGGCACCCTGCTCCCATTCGGAGTGTGACGGGTTCCCACCGCTGCGGACGAACCGTTGGCGATACGCGTTGCTCACGATCACCAGGTCGGGTCTGCGGTCCTCGATCAGGGTGCGAACCGTCTGCCGGTGCCCCGGACAGGCCCGGGTGATGCTCGCGATCGGGGAAACCGTGGCCGAGGCCAGGAATGGGCAGCCCGCGTACGTCAGGTCCTTGACCGACCAGCCCGCCGGTTCCAGGACGCTCCGGACCAGCGGCAGCCAGGCGGTGCTTATGGAGTCGCCGACGACCAGGGCCAACCTGCCGGCGCGTGGTGTCGTACCGGCGCAGTCGTTGCCGTCCGGGGTCGCTGGCCGGCAGCCCTGCCCGTCGCCCGGATTGAAGCCCGCCCGGCCCAGTTCACCGGGGGGAGGTGTCAGCACCGGCCAGTCGACGGCGGTCAACGCCGAGCGGATCTGCGCCGCCAGTTCGTCCTTCGAGGTGACCACCGCCGTCTCCACCGGCAGTTGGGACGGCGGGCGGAGAGCCGTCGTGGCCACCGTGGCCACCGTGGCGGTCAGGGCCACCAGGCCGGTGCCCCACCGGAGGAGCATCGGCGCGCTCCACCGGCGTGGCATCCCCGCTGTCCGGCGCTCCAACCACGACGACCGGCGGATCGGATTTTCCACCAGGTGGTAGGAGAGCACCGAAAGGGCGATCGTGCCGCCGATCGTGAGCAGCAGCGTGCCCGATCCGCCCGTGGGCAGGGCGGCACCGATCAGCACGAGCAGCGGGAAGTGCCACAGGTAGAGCGAGTAGGAGATGTCGCCGACGTAGCGTACGGCCCGGTTGGTCAGGGGAGACATCAACCGCTGCCCGCCCACCCCGCCGGCGATGACTAGCGCCGTCGAGAGCACCGGCAGGATGGTACCCGGCACCGGAACCGGGGTTTGCGGGCTGATGATGAAGACCGAGACGAGCAGACCGAGCAACCCCAGCCACTGGTACGCGGGCCGGACCGCTGCCGGGATGCGGGCCAGCAGCGGCACCGCCACCGCCAGTAGCGCCCCGATCCCCAGTTCCCAGGCGCGGGAGAAGGTCGAGAAGTAGGCCACCATGGGACGGTGCTGGGTCTCCCAGAGGGCGAACCCGGCCGAAGCGAGAACGACGACCGTCAGCACGCCGCCCACCGCCCACCGGGACCGTCCACCCCGACCGGACCGGACGGCGAGCCCCAGCACCAGCACCAGGAGCACCGGCCAAACGAGGTAGAACTGCTCCTCCACCGCCAGCGACCAGTAGTGCCGAAGCGGTGAGATGGGACCGTCGTTCTGCCAGTAGTCGGTGCCGACGAGGGCGAAGCGCCAGTTGGCGGCGAAGAGCCCGGCCCAGAGGGCGTCCCCGGCGATGGCGCGGACCCGGTCGCCGAGGAAGAGCAGTGACGCCGCGAGATACGCGCTCGCCAGGACCAGCATCGCCAGCGGCAGGATCCGCCGGACGCGGCGACGGTAGAAGTCCGCGAACGAGATGCGGCCGGTCCGCTCATGTTCGGTGAGCAGCAGGCCGGTGATGAGGAAGCCGGAGATGACAAAGAAGACATCGACGCCGAGGAAACCGCCGGCTGGCCAGCGGAAGACGTGTTCCAGGATCACCACCACGACGGCGAAGGCCCGCAGCCCCTGGATGTCCGGACGGAATGCCACGGTCGAGGTTGGGTGGGCCGGCCGCTCAGTCTCGCGCATCTGTCTTGGCCCGGCCGGCGCCGTGCCCGCCGACCAGGCGGCGGAGCCGGGCCAGTCCCGCTCCGTCGGCAGCAGGCTCCGCTGCAAGGGCTGACCGCTCCGACCCGGCAGCCGGCTGTCCCGGTACGACGACGACCGGGCCGGCGGTGGGCGGCACCGACGTGGACGCGGTGTACACCATCAGGACGAAGATCCAGGTCAGGCCATCGACCGAGAGCGGATTCCAGACGACCTCGGTGAACGAGTAGATCACGAAGAGTGCCATCGGCGCCTTGGCGGAGAAGGCGCGGCCGTCGACCACCGGTGCCCGCAGCAGCGTGGCCAACAGAAGAGCGAACAGGGTCAGCGCGACGAACCCGCCGGAGAAGATGGCCAGGACGTAGCCGGAGTGGAAGAAGTGGTGCGGTGCCTCGCCGACATCCCGCAGGTAGTACCACTTCGAGACGCCGACGCCGGTGCCCTCCGAGCCGGCGATGTACTCCCGGACGTGGATCCAGATGTTGCCGCGGTTGCTCAGGGTGGTCTTGGACGCGGCCCAGGTCAGGAAGGTGGCGGTGGCCGCAGCCCCGACGGCCAGCGCCAGGCAGAGGAAGAGGTTGATCCGATGGTACGCCCGCCGCCGCTCGATGAGCAGGGCGCCGAGCATCCAGCAGGCCACGGCGGCGAGCGCGAGGTAGCTGGTCCGGGAACCGGTGGCGACGATGACCAGCAGGCAGAACGCCACCACCGCCGCTCGCGCTACGCCACGCACCGCGCAGACGGCGGCGACCAGGGTGAACGAGGTGATCAGGGCGATGTAGTTCTCGGAGTCGTAGAAGCTCTTGAACAGCGCCCCGGCCAGCGAACACTTCTCCAACTGCCCGTCGGTGCAGGCCCGCCACGCCTGCCCGGAGCCGGCGGTCGGGATGGTCAGCACCGACAGGACGGCCAGCCCGGTGTAGGCCATCGCAGCGAGGCTCACCGTGCCGCTGGCACCCAGCAACCAGGCCGCGAGCAGCAGTAGTCCGGCGGCAGCGTACGCCATCATCCTCGACCCGTACACGCCGGAGCCGGAGATGAGGTCCACGGCGAGACACCAGACGAGCAGCGCGCCGGCCAGCGCGAGACAGCAGCGTCGCCAGATGTCGACAGGCCCGCGCAGCCGGCCGCGCCGGACGATCAGCAACCAGCCGACCAGTGCCAGTACCAGCAGACCGATGAGGGCCGACGAATGGTCGCCGGCGATGGCGGGCGCGGCGTTCGCGAGGACCGCGAACCCGATGATCGCGATGGCCAGCTTGCTGCCGCCGAAGGCGGCGGCGACGGCGCGTCGCGTGTAGATCAGCCATCCGGCGACGGCGAGGCCGCCGGCGCTCAGCAGGAGACCGAAAAGTGTGGTCACCCTAGACCCTTTCCGTGGAACGTGCCGAGGTGGAGGCGACGGCTGGGTCGCGATGTACGGCGGCGGCGAGGCATCCCCAGAGGAGTAGCGCGAGGAGCGCGTCACACACCAGGCTGGAGACGATAGCGCCCTGCCAACCGTAGGCGGGGATCAGCCAGAGGTTCAGCACGATGTTGAGCACACCGATGGCGATCTGGCAGACCGTCCGCCGTCCCTGCAACCGAGCCCCGGACAGCGCGTCCGCGGCCAGGTAGTGCAGCGACTTCAGCACCAGCAGCGCGCTCAGCCCCTGCAACGCCGGGATGGCCGCCTCGAAGTCCGGCCCGAACACCAGGGGCATCATCCAGGCGAACGCGACCAGCAGCAGGCTCACCGGCACGCTGAACGTCAGGAAGCGGGGAAGCAGACCACGGGCCAGCCGTAGCGTCTCCCGTGCGCCGTGCCCTCCCGCCTCGAAGAACCGGGGATAGGCGATCGCGCTCATCGACCGGGCCGGGGTGTACGCCAGATCGACGACCCGGTAGGCCGCGGCGTAGATGGCGGCGCTCTCCGGGGTGCCCAGCCGGGACAGCATGACCTTGTCGACGTCGTTGTAGACCGATTGGGCCGAGAGCCCGACCGCGAAGAGCATCCCCATCCGGGTCTGGCGCAACGAGCCCCGGAAGTTGATCGTGCCCCGGCCGGCACCCCACAGCCCGCCCAGGATCACCGGCAGGCACATGACTACGGAGATCCCGGCGGAGGTCAGCGCCCAGTCGTGCAGCGTGATCGGTCCCGCCGCGCCTGCCAGAGCCACGGCCCCGGCCAGTCGACCGATGTGCAGCAGGGCCGGGACGAGCGCGGCGAGCAGCACCCGCCCCCGGACCTGGATCGACGCGGCCACGGCCTCGATGAGCCGCCAGGCGACCAGGTCGGCGAAGGCGAGACAGAGCAGGTCGACGAGGCTGACGTGGGCACCCCAGATGGCCAGGCTCGCGGCCGTCACCAGCACCGTGGCGGCGGTACCGAAGATCGTGGACAGGAACAGACCACGGGCCAGGTGCCGGGGCCAGTCGGCCGGCGAGTCCGCGTGGTTCTGCATGATCAGGCTCGGTGCACCCGCCGAGGCGAAGGGGGAGACCACCGCGACCAGCGCTGTGACACCGACGAACAGACCGTACGTGTCGAGCGGCATCTCCCGGGCCAGCAGCACGAAAAGCGCGCCCTGTGCCAGCGTACGCAGCAACGTGCCGGCGAAGAACGTGCCCGACTTGCGTAGGAAACCGTCACCGGGCGGTCGGCGCCGGGCCGTCGCATGCACGGGCTGCTCGTCCTGCTCGTCGGCGGTCCGGCCGGCGCTCCCCACCGCCGTCACGTCAACGCCTCCACCCACCGGCGGCTCACCTCGGCGGGATCCAGTGCCGCCGCCCGTGCGTTCCGGGCCTTCTCGAAGTCCGCGAGAGTGGGGCGTCCCGCGCCGGTCAGGTGCACGATGGCGGCGGCGAGCGCCGACGGAGTGGTCTCCGCCGCCAGCGCACCCGGTACGAACGTCGGGATCATCTCGTCCAGAGCGGGCACCGGCAGGGCGGCGACGGGCAGCCCGGCCTCGGCCGCCTCCACGAGACTGAATCCGAAGGTCTCGGCGCGGGACGGGTGTACCAGCAGGTCCGACTCGGCGAGGAGTCGGGCCACCCCCGGCACCCGTCCCAGGAACTTGGCACGGTGCGTCAACCCGAGCGTGCGCGCCTTGTCGTGCAGCAGCTCGCGTTCCTCGCCGTCCCCAGCGAGGGTGAGATGGTAGTTCTCGGGAAGCACGGCGAGCGCTTCGAGCGCACCGGAATGGTTCTTGTACGGGCGGAACGCGGCCGTGGTGAGCAGCTTGATCCGCCCGGGGTCGGCGACGGCGCGGGGACCGACGAACGGGCCGAGCGGCAGCGGATTGGTGATCGTCACCACCCGTTGCCCGGGAGCGAGTTGCCGCACGGTCCGCGCGACCCCGTCGGAGACGGCGACCACGAGCCCGGGTCGGAGCCCTTTGGTGCGAGCCAGCCGGGCGAGCGTACGGACGCGGCCGTCGATGCGCAGCCGTTCCGGCAGCAACGAGTGTTCCCAAGCGATGTAGCCTCGGCCCGAGCCAGCCAGGGCCGCGCCGACCGGGACACTGCCCCACAGGCCGCTCGCCACGATCCGCACGTCCGCCGGCAGCGCCCGCAGCCGGCGTCGCAGTGGCGGTACGGCCTCCATCAGGCGGGTGATCCGGGTACCCAGCCCGAGCGAATCAACCGCCAGATCGTCCAGGGTGGCCGGCACCGCGCCCGACAGGACGGTGCCGGACACCTCGACACCCTGGGCACGCAGGCCCCGCATCAGCAGTGCGGCCGCCAGTTCCATGCCGTACAGGGGAGTCATCTGGGGCAGTACGAGGTGCACGCGCATCAGCGTGCCCCGCCCGTCGGGCGCATGTCGGCGTCGCCGTTGGTCCGGGAACCGCGCATCGCGATGCGTTCGAGGGCGGAGCGTGGCACGAGCCCGAGCGCCGCCAGGACGGCGTTGGGGGCCGACGGCAGCGAGTTGCGCCGGATGGCGCGCAGCATCTCCCGGACCCCGTCGGAATCCCGGGCCTGTAAGGCGTACCGGAGGGTCTGGGCCGCGACGAAGTCGGCGAAGGTCTCGGGAGCCCACGTCCCCTCCCAGCGCCGCGCCCAGTCCCATGAGGTACGCCAGTCGGCGCTGGCCGAGATCGAACCGGGACTGCCCACCGTGTAGATGGTCGTAGCCTCCTCGACCTGCACGATCTTCGCCCGGGGCAGCCGAGCCGCCCGGACCAGCCAGTCCCAATCCTGGTGTCGTGGCAACGACTCGTCCCAGCGACACTCGGTGGCGAGGTCGAGCGTCGTGAGCAGCGTCGACGTGGCCAGCGACTGACGGCCGAGGCCGAGGCGGCGCTGACGGAAGAGGTAGTCCTCGGGCAGCGCGCCGTCGCTGATCAGCTCGGTTGGTACCGGGGTCGGCAGGGGAGTGGCACCTGCCTTGCGTTGCAGCGTCCGCGAGGACACGATCGGCCGCCAACCCTGCTCGGCCAGTCGTTCCAGGACGGGTAGCTGAGTGGTGAGCTTACCCGGCAACCAGGAGTCGTCATCGTCGAGAAACGCGACGTGGCTGCCGGCCGCGGCGTGCTGGACCCCGAGGTTGCGCGCGAACGAGCCGCGTCGACCGCCGCCGGTGCAGACGATGTCATCGATCTGGCTGCGCATGCCCGACACGCTCGCCGGTATCTCGGTCAGGTCGCAGACCACCACCACGTGCACGGAAACCCCGTGTTGGGCACGCGCCGACCCGACCGCGTCCGCGAGGCTGGGCCTGCCTGTGGTCGGGATGACCACCGAAACGTCCGGCATTCGGATTCTTCTCCAAGCATTCGGTTGAGCGTCGACCGCTCAGCGGCCACCGCCGCGTAAGACCTCGGCCACGGTCCGCAGCAGCACTTTCACGTCCAGCCACAGCGACCAGTTCTCGATGTAGTAGTTGTCGAACCGAGCCCGGTCGGAGATCGGTGTGTCGCCGCGCAGGCCGCTGACCTGGGCCAGTCCGGTCAGCCCCACCGGGACCCGGTGGCGCATGGCGTAACTCGGGTATTCGGCGGAGAACTTCTCGACGAAGTACGGCCGCTCCGGCCGGGGACCCACCACGCTCATCTCGCCCCGCAGGATGTTCCATAGCTGGGGCAGCTCGTCCAGGGACGTACGGCGCAGAAAGCGCCCGATCAGGGAGACCCGCGAGTCGTGGGCGATCGACCAATTCGTCTGGGACTCGCGCTCGTCTCTCGGCCGCATCGTGCGGAACTTGACGATGTGGAATGGTTTACCGTGCCGACCGATGCGCTCCTGGCGGAAGAAGACGCCGCGCCCGCCGTCGAGGAAGGTCAGGATGGCGCAGAGCAGCAGGAGCGGACTCAACAGCAGCAGCGCCAACCCGGCGAAGGCAACGTCAGAGGCGCGTTTGAGCGCCCAGTGTGGACCGGAGAGCGTCATGTCTCCGACCTTGACGATCGGGATCGCGCCGATGTGGTCGTCGTATTGCCGGGATCCCCAGATGCGGGGCACCGCCCAGAGGTCGCAGCCGGCCACCGGCGGCTGGCGGAGGAGTTCCATCAACGCCAGGTCCGGGCACCGCGGCTCGGCGATGATCAACACGTCGCACTCGGTTAGTCGGACCAACTGCCCGAGTTGGTCGAGCGTGCCGATCAGGGGAGCCGGGGACGAGGCCACCGGCGCGGCGCTGTCGACGTGCCCGACGAACCGCAGCCCGTATCGCGGATAGCGACGCAGCAACCGGGCGAGTTCCACGGCGGTCGGACCGCTGCCGATGATGATCGCGTTGTGCTCCACCCAGCGACGACTGCGGGCGAGGGTGGCAAACTCCCGGGTGAGCACTCGTCCGACGATCACCAGGACGACGGAGAGGGCCAGCTGACGGATGAATCCGCCGACGTACTCCGAAGAGTCGTGCCGCAGTGCCGCGATGATGACGACCGCCGCCGCGGCGGCCAACAGCCGGCCGCAGAGGCCGGGCAGTTCGTCGAGGATGCTCACGTGCCGGCGGGCGCGGTAGAGCCCACCCGTGGCGAAGATGGCCACCGTCAGCGCGGCCATCGCCAGCGTGCCGCGCCCGTACTGCTGGCTTACGGCGAACGGGGCGAGCAGCGCGGCGATGTCGACCGGCGCGGTCAGCATCCAGGCACGCAGTGACCGGGTGCGGGTCGAAGCCCGGGAACCGGCGTACGGCAGCACCGTGGTCACGTCGAGGCCGGGCCGACCGTCGGAGGCCGTCGCGTGTGACTGCCCCGCGGCCGGAAGGGGCGTGTTCGGCAACTGACGCCTACTTCCCGAGGCGGAGGATCTCCGGCACCGCATCTCGACGCACCGCATCGTAGAAGGAGTCGGCCTTGTCCTCGTCCGCGAAGACGACGCTTTCACTGCCGACCCGACCGGTTCCCCTGGTCGGATTGGTCATGAAGGTCAAGTTGTTGCCGCGCAGGCCACGAAGCTCCATCGCCATGTCCACCAGGGACATCTCCTTGTCGACGGAAACTGCGCTCGACGTTGCCCGGACAAAGGAATTCAGCCTGCTGGGATTGGTCAGGATGCCGCCGGAGGCAGCCTGGTCCAGCACCGCCTTGATCACCTGTTGCTGGTGCCGGATTCGGCTGAAGTCACCGTCGGCGAACTGCTTACGCTGTCGGGAGTAGTCGAGTGCGGCGTCGCCGTCCATCCGCTGCCTTCCCTCTCGGAACGTCCGAAAAGGCGGGTGGATCGAGGTGAACTCCTTCTCCGACTCGATGTCGATGCCGCCGAGGGCGTCGATGATCTCCTTGAAGCCGGCGAAGTCCACCATCATCACGTGGTCGACTCGAATCTTGGTGAACTCCTCCACGGTCTGCACCATCAAGGGCACACCACCCCAGGCGTACGCCGCATTGATCTTTGCCTCTCGGCCGCCGCGACCCTCCTTCGACCGAGGGACCGGAACCCAGGTGTCACGCGGAATCGAGACCAACTGCGCGCCGGAGCGGTCCTTCGCGATGTGCGCCAGGATGATGGTGTCGGTCCGTGAGCCTGTGGTGTTCTCCGGATCGCGGGAGTCGCTGCCGAGAATGAGGATGTTCAACGCGCCCCTGGCGACCACCTCGGGCCGGCTCTCCTCCGGCACGCCGTCGAAGGCGTCGACCCGGTCGATTTCCGACTCGACCGACTTCAGATAGAAGCCGCCAGCCACCACACCGCTTAGGCCGATCAGCGCCAACACCAGCAGGCTGATCAGCGTGACCCGGAGCCAGCGGCGGCGCGGCTTACCGGCCGGCGCGCTTGATGTCCCCGTGGGTTCGTCGCTGCCGCCCGTGGGCAGAACGGCATTCGGAGCGCTGCCGCCCCCCGCCTGCTCTCCACTCGTCGACATGGCGGTGATGCTACTGATTTCATGTTTGCGGCGGGGCCCTAGGTAGCGAGTTCAGGCAGAGCAGGACAGTTTGTTACCCCGATGTTTCCCTCGGTCTGGTAAAACCTCGCCGTGGACGCCGTCAAGCTGCGTCGGGCGCTGGCCCGTACGCGCCTCGCCCCTGTTGCCGCCTTTCCGAAACGCCTGGCCACCGTCGCCCGTTACGACGCCAAGGTGCTGCGGGTCTCGGCCCGCTGGTTGGTCGCCTCCCGGGAACATCACAACTACACGTACGAGCTGACCCGGCTCAGCCGCAGTCACCTCGCCTGGTTCGTCAGCGTGGTGTGTGACCTGCCGGTCGGGCAGGTCCGTGACTACCTGGACGAGATCGAGTCGAATGACGAGCTGCGCCGGCACGTCGCCACCGCCACCGCCTCGGCTGCGCGTCGCGGGCTGGCCGACAAGCAGGTCCGGTACGCCCGCCGGATCGGCTGGTACGCGATCGTGCGTGCCCGCCGCCCGAGGCACATCGTGGAGACCGGTGTGGACAAGGGGCTGGGTAGCTGCGTACTGGCCGCCGCCCTGCTACGCAACGCGGCCGAGGGTCATCCGGGCCGGGTCAGCTCCATCGACATCAACCCGGAGGCCGGTTACCTGGCCCGCACCGCACCCTGGTCGGACGTGATCGACCTGGTCATCGGGGATTCGGTCGAGTCGATCGGCGCGCTGGACCGGCCGGTCGACCTGTTCCTGCACGACAGCGACCACAGTCGAGGCTACGAGCGGCGCGAATTCGAGGCGGTCGAGGCGAAGCTGGCCCCGGGCGCGATGCTGCTCACCGACAACGTCACCCACACCAACGTGCTGGCCAAGCACGCCGAGGCCACCGGCCGTCGGTTCCTTGCCTACCGGGAGACCCCGGCCAATCACTGGTACCCGGGTGACGGAATCGGCGTGGCATGGTAGCCGGGTGCGGCTGAACGCGATCAACACGTACCCGATCAAGGGTTGCCGGGGGCTCGACCACGACGCGGTCGCGGTGGCGCCATGGGGGCTGGCCGGCGACCGGCGTTGGATGATCGTCGACGCCGACGGGGTCGGCGTGACCCAGCGGGAGACCACCGAGCTGGTCCGGGTACGACCCGAGCCGGTCCCCGGTGGTCTGCTGCTGCGCGCCGAGGGCCACCGGGACCTGCTGGTGTCCGAGCCGGACGGTGTCGTTCCGGTGCGGGTACGCACCTTCCGCCGGCGACCGCTGCGGGTCGACGCGCTGCCCGCCGGCCCGGTCGCCGACGCCTGGCTGGGCGCGGTGCTGGGCCGGCCGGTCCGGCTGGTCTGGTTGGCTCGGCCGAGCCGGCATGTCCGCCTCGGCGACAAGGAGTACGACCCCGGCGACGAGGTGAGCTTCGCCGACGCGTACCCGGTGCTGCTGACCAGCACCGCGTCGCTGGCCGCACTCTTCGACGCGGGCGCACGGCCGGTGCCGATGGCCCGGTTCCGGCCCAACCTGGTGGTCGACGGCGCTCCCGCCTGGGCGGAGGACGACTGGGTGGGGCGGCCGTTGCGGATCGGCGGGGTGGCCTTCCGCGCCGCCGGGCCGTCGGCCCGCTGCCTGGTCACCACCGTCGACCAGGAGACGGGGGTACGCGGGCAGGAGCCGCTGCGCGCCCTGGCCCGGCGCCGCAACATCGGCCGCAAGCTCCTGTTCGGGTTGAACCTGCTGCCGCTGGAGCATGGCCGGATGCGGGTCGGCGACGAGGTGGAATTGACCTAGTCTTAGCTTTCGCTTAGCTGGCTTGTCCGGCACGGGCCCGGTCCGGCAGCATCAGTGCACGTGACCGACGGTACGGACGGCCCCGCCGCGCGGACAGCAGCCAAGCGTTCCCACCGGAGCCGCTGGCTGGCCGGCGGGGCCGTGGCCGCGCTCGCCACAGTTCTCGGGCTCACCCTCGCCCTGCGCTCGGGTGCCGCGCCCGCGTGCGCCGCCCCGCCCCGCCCCGGCAGCGCGCTGCCCGCCGCCGGTGCGCTGCTCGCGCCGCCCGCCGCCGGCGAGACGCAGCAGGGCAAGGCCACCTTCTACGACTCGAAGGGCGAGGGCGGGAACTGCTCCTATCCCGCCGCACCCGCCGACCGGCGCTACGTCGCGCTCGGCCCGAGCGAGTACGCCGACGGCGCCGCCTGCGGCGGATATCTCGACGTGACCGGGCCGAAGGGCAAGATCCGCGTGATGGTCATGGACCAGTGCCCGGAGTGCGCCCCCGGCCACATCGACCTGTCCCGGGAGGCGTTCGCCCGGATCGCCGATCCGGTGCAGGGCATCGTCAAGGTCAGCTACCGCCTGGTGGTCGACCCGCCGCTGACCGGCCCGCTCACCTTCCGGATCAAGGAGGGCGCGTCGCAGTACTGGTTCGCCGTCCTGGTCGCCGGGCACGGCAACCCGTTGCGCTCGGTCGAGGTGCGCCAGGGCAGCTCGGGCGGATGGCGTTCGGCCAGCCGGGAGAGCTACAACTACTGGCTTATCGACTCGGGTGCCGGTCCCGGCCCGTACCAGATCCGGGTCACCGACACCCAGGGGCACCGGGTCACCGCCACCGGCATCCGGATGGCCCCCGGCGAGGTCCAGCGCAGCACGGTCCGCATGTACGGCGGAGCACCGGCGTCGGCGGCACCGTCCCGGCTCTCCTCGGCCAGCCCGAAGCCGAGCGCCAGCCCGAAGCCGAGCGCCAGCGCGACGGCCGATCCCACGCCCTCCACCAGCATCACGAGCGCCGATCCCACGCCCTCGGCAACGGGCCCGGGTGAGGGTGGTGCGACGCTTGCGGCGGCCGACCCGCTTGCGGCGCCGGCTGCGGGCTGCGGCTGACGGCAGTCACCGACGACCGCTGGGTTCTCCGGTCAGGTCGAGCCACATGAGCACCTCGTCGCGGTCGTCGCCGGGGGCGAGCCGGAGCGCACCCGGCCAGCGCCCCACCTCGCGGTAGCCGAGCCGCAGGTAGAACCGGTCCAGCCCCAACCCGTCCCGCACGGTCACGTGCAACGCCGCCAGCCCCAGGTCGCGGGCAACCCGCTCGGCCTCGCGCATGAGCGCCTCGCCAAAGCCACGCCCCTGCGTGTCGGGGTGGACCATCACCCGGGTCAGCACCCGCAGGTGCGGCTTCAGGTGGAACCGTGGATCGGTGAAGATCGCCATGGCCGCCAGCCGGTCGCCGTCGTATCCGAGCAGCAGCCGGTCCGGGCCGTCCGCGATGCCGGCAAGCGTCGGGTCGGCGATCGTGCGTACCTGCTCGGCGGTGACCGGAGCCACGAAGCCGACCGCGCCGCCGGCGTTTGTGACGTCGACCCAGAGCGCGACGATCGCGGTACGCAGCTCAGGGGTCAGCTCGGGGTCGAGGACGAAGCGCAGGCTCACGGCGCTCATCATCGCCGGAGGCTGAGTCGACCGCCCGTGATCGTGATGCTCGCGACAGGGCAGTGTGGTGCGGGAGGGGGGATTCGAACCCCCACGTCCTTTCGGACAATAGGACCTAAACCTACCGCGGCTGCCATTACGCCACTCCCGCCAGCCCCGATGATTCTAGAGTGTCGGGTGCTGACCCTGTTAAGCCCGGCACGTTGCTCACGGGACCACCCGCCGCAACTGCACACCGACTGGTCCAGGGCACACCGACTAGTCCAGGCCGAGGTCGCGGCGGAGCTTGGCGACGTGACCGGTGGCCTTGACGTTGTAGAGCGCCCGTTCGATCTTGCCGTCCTCGTCGATGACGAACGTCGAGCGGATCACGCCGGTGACGGTGCGGCCGTAGGACTGCTTCTCGCCGTACGCCCCGTAGGCGGTGAGCACCGCCTTGTCCGTGTCTGCGACCAGCGGGAAGGTGATCGCGTCGTGCTCGCGGAACTTCGCCAGCTTCTCCGGCTTGTCCGGCGAGATGCCGACCACCTCGTAGCCCGCAGCCTGTAGCGAGGCGAGCGAGTCGCGGAAGTCGCAGGCCTGCTTGGTGCAGCCGGGGGTCATCGCGGCCGGGTAGGCGTACAGGATCACCTTGCGGCCGCGCAGGTCGGCCAGGGCGAGCTGCCCGCCGGCGTCGGTGGGCAGGGTGAACTCGGGGGCCGGGTCGCCGGGGGAGAGGCGAGCGGGTGCGGTCATGGCACCCACCCTACTGCCGCCTCCGGCCATCGATCGACGCGGACACAGGTCCGCTGTTGCCAGATATTGGCAACAGCCTATGACGGGAAATAGGCTCGTCCTCGTCGGCGAGCGCGGGCCCGCCCGCACGTGGGAGGTCACGTGGAAATCCTGGCCATGCACATCTCCAACGGAATCATCAACGGTCCGGTCGCCGCGGCCTTCGCGGTGATCGCATTGGCGGCGATGGCGGTCTGCGTCCGGCGCGGTCGCCATGACCTGGACGACCGGTTGGCCCCGATGGCCGGCCTGGTCGCGGCGTTCATCTTCGCCGTGCAGATGCTCAACTTCCCGATCTTCACCGCCGGGGTCAGCGGCCACCTGCTCGGCGGGGCGATCGCCGCGATGCTGGTCGGCCCCTGGGTCGGCGCACTCTGCATCGCGGTGGTGCTTGTCGTGCAGGCGCTGGTCTTCGGCGACGGCGGGGTGGCCATGCTCGGGCTCAGCATCACCAACATGGCCGTGATCGGCGTCGCAGTGGCGTACCTGCTGATCGCGCTGTTGCTGCGGGTGCTGCCGCGTACCAGCGCCGGGTTGGCCGTCACCGCCTTCGTCGCCGCGCTTGTCAGCGTGGTCGTCGCGGCGATGGGTTTCGTGTTGCAGTACTGGCTCGGCGGCACCACCGACCTCGGCGGCAACCTGACCGGGCTGGCCGGCACGATGGCCGTTACCCACCTGTTCATCGGCATCGGCGAGGGCCTGATCACCGCCACCACGGTGGTCACCGTGGCGAGGGTACGACCCGACCTGGTGTACGCGCTACGCGCCCTGAAACCGGCAGCCCCGGCCGCCGTCCCGGCCGTCGGAGGTGTCCGGTGAGGAAGTGGGGCTTCATCGTCGGCGGCCTGCTCGTCGCCCTGCTGCTGGCCGGCGTGGTGAGCAACTTCGCCTCACCGCACCCGGACGGGCTGGACTCGTCGCTGCGCGAGGGCTGCACCTTTGACGCGGACGACGAGATCACCGGCGGCAGTTGCCCGGCGCAGCAGGAGAAGGAGCACGAGATCGGCGGTCCGCTGGCCGACTACGGCATCGCGGGCCTCGACAACGAGTTCCTCTCCACCGGGCTCTCCGGCGTGCTGGGTGTCCTGCTGACGTTCGCCGTGGCCGGCGGCGCGTTCTGGCTGGTCCGCCGCCGCCCCGCAGCACCGGCACCGCAGGCCGCCGAGCGGCGCAGGGACGGTCGGGCCAGTCCGGCCGCCGCCGGCCAGGAATAGCGCTGATGGGGGCCGGTCACGCGCACGTGCTGCACCGGGAGTCCGACTCGCCGGTGCACCGGCTGCCGCCCGAGGTCAAGATCGCGGCGATGGTGGCGTTCACCCTCGCCGTGGTCGCCACCCCGCGCGAGGCGTTCTGGGCCTTCGGCGCGTACGCCCTGCTGGTCGCGGTGGTGGCGGCGCTGGCGCGGGTGAGCGCCCGATGGCTGCTGACCCGGTCCACGATCGAGCTGCCGTTCGTGCTCTTCGCGTTCGCGGTGCCCTTTCTCGGCGCGGGCGAACGGGTGGACGTGCTCGGCGTGAGTCTCTCCGTCGACGGCCTGCACGGTGCGTTCAACATCCTCGCCAAGGGCACCCTCGGCGTCTGGGCGTCGCTGCTGCTGGCCGCGACCACCACCACCCGGGACCTGATCGTCGGGCTGGACCGGCTGCGCTGCCCGCAACCGGTCACCCAGATCGCCACCTTCATGCTGCGCTACCTGGACGTGCTGGTCGGCGAGGCCCGGCGGATGCGGGTGGCCCGGATGTCCCGGGGGGACGATCCGCGGTTCCTGTGGCAGTTGCGCGGCTTCGCCGCCGGCATCGGGGCGCTGTTCCTGCGTGCCTTCGAGCGCGGCGAGCGGGTCTACCTGGCGATGCTCTCGCGCGGCTACACCGGCCGGATGCCGGCGCTGGGGCAGGGCACCGGCGCGGCGACGGCCGGGCAGTGGCTGCTCGCGGCCACCGTGCCGGTCCTGGCGGGCACCGTCGCCGCCACCGCCGCACTGCTGAGATGATTTCCGGTGTGCAGCCGACCGTCCCCAGCCTCGACGTCCGTGGCGTCCGGTACGCCTACCCGGACGGGCACGTCGCCCTGCACGCGGTCGACCTGACCGTGGCCCGGGGCGAGCGGGTGGCCCTGCTCGGCCCGAACGGCGCCGGCAAGACCACCCTCGTGCTGCACCTCAACGGCATCCTCGCGGCCACCGAGGGCAGCATCGTCGTCGGTGGCCTGCCGGTCCGCCCCGACCGGGCCACCCTGGCGGAGATCCGCCGTCGGGTGGGCATCGTCTTCCAGGACCCGGACGACCAGCTCTTCCTGCCCACAGTCGCCGAGGACGTGGCGTTCGGGCCGGCCAACCTCGGGCTGCGCGGGCCGGAACTCGCCGCCCGGGTGGACGAGGCGCTGGCCGCGGTGGGCATGTCCGAACACCGGGACCGCGCCCCGCACCACCTCTCCTTCGGGCAGCGCCGCCGGGTCGCGGTGGCCACCGTGCTCGCCATGCGCCCGGAGATCCTGGTGCTCGACGAGCCGTCGTCGAACCTCGACCCGGCGGCCCGTCGGGAACTCGCCACCATCCTGCGTTCCCTGCCGGTGACCCTGCTGATGGTCACCCACGACCTGCCGTACGCGTTCGAACTCTGCGACCGCTCGGTGATCCTCGACGCCGGCCGGATAGTGGCCGACGGGCCGACCGCAGAGCTGCTCGGCGACGAGGAACTGCTCGCCCGGCACCGCCTCGAACTGCCGTACCCGTTCAGTCCCTCGCTGCCGCCACGGGGCTGACCGCCGCGCGGCCGGTGGCGTGCAGGCGCAGCACGGCGGCGGCGAGCGCACCGGCCCCGGCGACCACGATCAGCACGACCAGCACCCGGGCGGCCGTCGCCGGCCACGGCACCGGCGGCACGGACCGGGTGAGCACGGCGGCGTTGGCGATCCCGGCGAAGAGCGCCAGGCACGCCCCGGCCAGCGCCACCACGAAGTCCGCATGCGACCGCTGTCCCGCGCCGCCGGCCGCCCGGGTAGGCGTAGTGGGTGTGGAAGTCGGCGATGCCGGTACCGACGAGCCGGTCGACGCCCACCAACCGGCGGCGATCGCGCCGAGCCCGGCCAGCAGCGCCCACGCGTGGCCGGTCAGCAGCCCGGCCAGCACCCCGCCGACTCCTTCGGCCCCGGCGTCGCGTACCCGCCCGACGGTGACCAGCACGGCCGCCAGCCCGCCGCAGGCCAGCAGCCCGCCGAGCCCGAACAGCGCCCGGCGACCCGGCTTCGAGGCGGCCGGCAACAGCCCGAGCGCACCCACCGCGAGCGCGCCGAGCGTGACAACCACCCACCAGGCGTACGCGTCCGGTGGCGGCACCCAGGTCAGGGTGCCCCGGATCTCCAGTGGCCCCTGGCCGGCGCGCAGCGGCACCGCCCAGTCGCGTACCCGGTGCTCGCGGTCGGGCGCGGCGCGGACCTGGGCGGGCGGTCCCGGCTCCCGCCACAGCGCCCGCTGGTCGTGCCAGCGCACGGTCGACCCGTCGTCGACGCGCCGCCAGTCCGGCGCGGCGGCCGGGTCGACCTCGGCCGGCAGCACGGTGTCACCGGCGATGGTCCGGTTCAGGTAGGTCGCGGGGGAGCGGGCGTTCTCGAACACGCCGTCCGGGCCGACCCGCAGGTACGGCTCGCCCGAGTAGCCGATGACCTCGACCGGCTCGTCGCCGGTGTTGGTCAGCTCAAGCCGGGCCCCCGCCTCGACCACCCGGACCCGCAGCCCCGGCCCGGCCGGCGTCACGCCGGTGACCTCGGTGCGGTAGTCGCTGCCGTTCGGTGCGTCCGCGCCGTGCGCGGCGGCGGGGGCGGCGGTGGCGAGCAGGGCGCAGACCGTGCCGGCGAGCAGCAGTGCGGCCCGGGTCAGCGGGGTCACCGGCCGGCCGCCTCCACCGCGGCGGTGATGTTCTCCGGCGTCCAGTCCCGCACCGCCTCCCCGTCGACCAGAACCGTCGGCGTGCCGGTGACGTTGGCCCGACTCGCCTCGTCGGTGACGTGCCGGGTCCACGACGTGTACTTTCCGTCCCGTACGCAGGAGCCGAAGGCGTCCCGGTCCAGCCCGACCTCGACGCCGATGTCGATCAGCTGGTCGTTGCTCAGTTGGGCCCCGTTCTCCGGCGGCTGCCGCTCGAACAGCGCCTTGCCGAACTCGGTGAACCGGCCGCCCTCGGCGGCGCAGCCGGACGCGGCCGACGCGCGGGTCGAGTACTCGGTGCTGGAGTAGCGGTTCAGGTAGGCGACCGGGTGGTACACCACCCGTACCTTGCCCTCGCTCACCAGCTGGTTGATGGTCTCGCCGCTGGTCTGCTCGAACTGCTTGCAGGCCGGGCAGAGATAGTCCTCGTAGATGTCGATGGTGACCGGCCCGGAGCCGACCACGATGCCGGTGCCGGCGTCGTTGGCACCGGGCGGCGGGGTGAACTCCCCGCCGCGCTGGCCCGACCAGACGCTCCAGCCGATCAACCCGGCGATGACCAGCACCACCACCGCGCCGAGGGAGATCCACAGCGTCCGCTTGCGGCGTTGTTCCCGGGCCAGTTGTTGCCGGACCACGCGGGCCGCGTCCTTGCGCCCCTTGCGACTACTCATCGTCATCCTCCACCGGTTCGCCCGTCAGCGCGCCGTCCACCGAGACGGCCGTCCGGGGCCAGATCAGCAGGAACCCGGCCAGCGCCAGGAAGCCCAGGTCCCGGAGGATCTCCGGGAGATAGCTGGGCTGCTGCCCGGCCGGCAGTTCGCCGCCGGTGCCGAAGCAGCCGCAGTCGATCGCCAACCCGCGGGACCAGGCCGAGGCGATGCCGGCGATGAAGACCAGCAGCAGCGCCGCGGAGACCCCGGCGGCCAGCCGGGTGGCCAACCCGAGCAGCAGGAGTACGCCGAGCGCCAGCTCGACGAAGGGCAGCGCCGCGCCGACCACCATCGCCACGTCGTACGGCATGACCTGGTACGCGTGCACGGCCCGGCCGGAGGCGGCCAGGTCGCCGACCTTGCTGGCGCCCGCGTAGAGCCAGACGGCCGCCAACCCGAGCCGGACGGCGAGCCCGAGCCAGGGGCGCCACCGCGCCCACCTCGATGTCGCGCCCCGCGAGGCCCCGCTCACCCCGCCAGCGCCTCACCGATCGAGTCGACCAGGTCGGCGCGGGCCCGGGCCACCCGGGAGCGGATGGTGCCCACCGGCACCTTCTCCACTGCGGCGGCCTCGGCGTACGACAGGCCGAGCAACTGGGTCAGCACGAACGCCCCGCGTCGCTCGACGGGCAGCCGACGGACCAGGTCGGCCGCGCCGAGGTGCCCGGCCGGGTCGGGGTGCGGCACGTCGGTGTGCGCGTGTGCGGTGAGCCGCTGATCGAGGCGTCGCCGCCGGATCACCGTACGGAGGTGGTCGGCACAGGTCCGCCGGGCGATGCCGAGCAGCCAGGTACGCGCGCTGGAGCGCCCCTCGAAGGCGGGCAGCGCGCGGAACGCCCGCAGGTACGTCTCCTGGGTGAGATCATCGGCGCTGTCCGGGTCGACCAGGGCCGCCGCGAACCGCCACACCTCGACCTGGGTGGCCCGGACGAACGCGGCCTGGGCGGTCGGATCGCCGTCGCGGGCGGCCAACGCCCACCGGGTGGCCTCGACGCCGGCCGGTTCGCTGGACTCCGGTGCGCCTTCGCCGGCCAGCACGGAATCGGTGGTGGCGGCGGTGTCGCGCGGGGCGGGGATCACGACAACCCAGGTTACGCGGCAGCCTGCTGAGCAGCAGGGTCCTTCGGCCCTTCCATGGGCTGGGACACGTCGGGAACTTTTCCGGCGCGTCAGCCGACTATCCGCTCATGACCCCCGGCCCGGTGCCCGCAGCCGCTTCGGCGGGCGCTGGCGGCGATCTTAGCCATTCGCGTTCGCCGATGGCTCGCGTTCTGGGGGTGTTTTCGGCGAGCATGGCGGGCATGACTGCCGCCCCTCGCCGCCGTTTCGCCCGGCTGACCGCCGCCGCCGGTCTGCTGGTCACCGTCGTCGCCCTGCTGCTCCTCCCGGCCGGCCCGGCCAGCGCCCACGCGGTGCTCTCCAGCAGCAGTCCCGCCGCCTCCTCCGTGGTGCCCACCGCCCCCGCCGAAGTGGTGCTCACCTTCAGCGAGCCGGTCCGGAAGGTGCCGGACCGGATCCGGGTCGTCGCGCCGGACGGCTCCCGCGCGGACCGGGGCGAGCCCGCCTTCAGCGACACGGTGGTAAGCATTCCGGTCGACCCGTCCGGCGCGAACGGCACCTACCTGGTCACCTACCGGGTGATCTCCGCCGACAGCCACCCGGTCTCCGGTGCGTTCACCTTCTCCGTGGGCGCGCCCTCCGAGCCGCCGGTGGACAGCGGTGACGACGGCCGGGCCGATCCCGTGGTCAGCAACGCGATCAAGGTCGCCAAGTTCGTCGGCTACGCCGGACTGCTGCTGCTGGTCGGCCCGGCGCTGGTGCTCGCGTTCCTCTGGCCGCGCCGACTGTCCCGGCGCGGGCCGGCCCGGCTGGCCTGGACCGGCCTCGGGCTGGTGGCGTTCGCCACGGTCGCGGTGACGCTGTTGCAGGTGCCGTACACCAACGGTGGTGGGCTCTTCGACATCTCCGGCGAGGGACTGAGTCTGGTCCTCGGCAGCGTCTTCGGCGCCGCGCACCTGGTCCGGCTCGGCATCCTGGCCGCGGCGGCGTTCCTGCTCCGACCGCTGCTGGCCGGCCCGGTGGGCCGCGCCGACCTGGTGGTGCTCGGCGTGCTCGGTGCGGGCGCGCTGCTCACCTGGCCGCTGGCCGGGCACCCGGCGGCCTCGCCCGCCCCGGCCGTGTCGGTGCTCGTCGACGCGGTGCACCTGGGCGCCATGGCGGTCTGGCTGGGTGGGCTGGTGATGCTCGCCGTCTTCCTGTTGCCCCGGGCGGACGAACGGGAGTTGGGCGCGATCCTGCCGATCTGGTCGCGCTGGGCCGCCCTGGCGGTCTCCGCGCTGCTGCTGGCCGGCATCGTCCAGGCGCTGATCGAGGTGGCCACCCCGGCGGCCCTGGTGAACACCACGTACGGGCAACTGGTGCTCGCCAAGATCGGGCTGTTCGTGCTCGTGATCGGGGTGGCCGCGTACTCCCGTCACCTGGTACGCAAGCGGATCGCGGCCAGCCGTCCCGCCCCGGTACGCCGGGCGATCTGGGCGGAGCTGGCGATCACCGCGATCGTGCTCGCGGTGTCGGCGACCCTGGTCCAGACCACTCCCGCCCGCACCGCCTCCTCCGACGTGGCGGCCACCGAGGCCGGCTACTTCACCACCACGCTCACCAGCACCCTGTTCACGCTCCAGGTCGAGATGGCGCCGGCCGAGCGCGGCAACAACTCGGTGCACTTCTACGCGTACACCCCGGACAACCGGCCGCAGCCGATCAAGGAGTGGAAGGCCACCGTGGCGCTGCCGTCGGCCGGGATCGAAGCGATCGACGTACCGCTGCTGCCGCTCACCGACAACCACGCCACCGGGGAGATCAACCTGCCCTCGGCGGGAGAGTGGGAGCTGCGGGTCACCGCCCGTACCACCGAGATCGACCAGGCCACGGTGACCGCCACCGTGCCCATCGGATAGAGAGGTCCCCCCATGATCCGTCACCGGCGTACCGCCGGCGCCGCTGCCGCCCTGACGTTCGGCGCGGTGGCCATGGCCGTGTTCGGCTTCGTGCCCCCGGCGTCGGCCCACGTGTCGGTCAACCCGAATGAGGCGACCCAGGGCGGCTACGGCCGGTTCGCGTTTCGGGTGCCGAACGAGAGCGACGAGGCGTCGACCACCAAGCTGGAGATCTTCCTGCCCGAGAACGCCCCGGTCGGCTCGGTGTCGACCATGCCGGTGCCGGGCTGGACGGTGGCGGTGGAGAAGCGCACGGTCGACCCGCCGGTGCAGGTGCACGGTGCCGAGATCTCCGAGGTGATCTCCAAGATCACCTGGACGGCCGGCACCGACGCAGCCATCGCACCGGGCACCTTCCAGGAGTTCCCGGTCTCCATGGGCCCGCTGCCCGAGGTGGACCAGATGGTCTTCAAGGCGTTGCAGACCTACTCCGATGGCGCCGTGGTGCGCTGGATCGACGAACCGCCGGCGGCGGGTGGGGAGGAGCCGGCCACCCCGGCGCCGGTGCTCACCCTCGCCGCCGCCGCACCCGAGGAGTCGCCCGCCGAGCCGCCGGCCGCCGCACCGGGCGGCGCGGCCAGCGACGGCGACGAGGGTGGCAACGGGTTGGCCGTGGGGCTCGGCGTAGCTGGCCTGGTCGCCGGGCTCGGCGGGCTGGTGCTGGGCGGGCTGGCGTTCGCCCGGAGCCGACGGGAGAGCGGCGTCGCCGTCCAGGGCGACGACACCACCCCGACGGCGCCCTGACCCGTACCCCGTCACCGACGCCCTGATCCTGACCGTGTCAGCGACGCCCTGATCCGCGGCGCGTCACCGACGCCCTGATCCATCTTGATCCGTGCTGCCTCGCGGGCCCGCCGGGACTCTCCCGGCGGGCCCGTCCGCTTTTCGCCGTCCTCGCCGTGGATATCCGCTGTTCAGGGCCGGGTCGTGGGTAAGGTCGGCCGGGTATCTGGCTACGGAGGGAGACAGGGCGGATGCGTTTCGTGTGGGCGCTGGTCGGAATGCTGCTGCTGGCCGTCGGCACGACCGCGCTGATCGGCGCTGCCGCGCTCGGCCTGTTGACCGGCCGCGCCGCCCCCGACGGGGTGTTCACCGCGCAGGTCGAGACCGTGCGGACGCCCGGCCACGCGGTGGTGGTGACCGACCTGGGCGCGCTGGTACGCCGGGAGGTACCGTTCGCCCGGGGCGGATCGGCCCGGTTCCGGCTGGACGCCCGTACGCCCGACGGGCCGGCCTTCGTCGGCCTGGCCCCCGCCGACGAGGCGCAGCGCTGGCTGTCGGCGGCACCGCACGCCGTGGTCGAGCGGATCACGCTGGCCCGGGGCGCGTTGCCGGTCCGGCTGGCGCAGGTGCCACCGGCGCAGGGCGCGCCGCCCATGGTCCCGGCCGCCCCCGCCACCCAGACCTTCTGGGTACGCGCCGGCACCGGCGTGCTTGAGTGGAGCCCCGCCGACCTGGCCGGCCGCGAGTTGAGCCTGGTGCTGATGCGCCCCGACGGCGGGGCCGACCTGGGCTTGGACCTGCGTGCCGAACTGCGCGCCGGTTGGGTCGCCCCGGCCACCTGGGGTGCGCTGACCGGCGGCATTCTGCTGGTCACCCTCGCCGCGCTGGTCCTGCTGCGGCCGATCCGCCCTCGCGAGGTGATCTTCGTGGTCGAGCCCGATCAGGTGCCGGTGCTCGCCGGCCGGCTCGGGGTGAGTTCGCTCAGTGGCCTGGGCACTCCACCGTCACCCGGACCGCGCCGCCCGGTCGAACGGCAACTGGTCTCGGTGGCCACGGCCTCCCATCCCGCCCCGTCCATCAGCACCACCACCACCCCCGCCACGCCCCTCGCCGCCGCCCCGTCCTCCAGCCCCGCCGCACCCCTCGCCCCCGCCCCGTCCCCCAGCCCCGCCGCACCCCTCGGCGCCGCGCCGTCCCGCAGCACCGCCACACCCCTCGCCCCCGCCGCACCCGCGCCACCGGCGATCGCCCCGATGCCCCGCCCGGAAACCCTCGCCGACCTCCCGGCCCCCGCCCACCCCCTCCGCCCGCCCACCCCACCCCACTGACCTCCCGCCCACCCCTCCATCCGCCCCCCCCCGTTGATCTTGCACTTTGTGTCCCGACAAAAGGGACTTAAGGGACGGATTGGTGACCAAAAGTGCAAGATCCACGATGCGGGCGCGGGGGCGCGGGGGGAGAGGGGCGGGAGAGCTAGTGGGGGAGGGGGGTTTTGGGGAGCGGGGTTGGTTCGGAGGAATGGGTGGTGGGGGTGCTCGCCTCGGTCCGCACCGGCAGGGCGACCAGTAGCACCAGGCAGAGCAGCACGTAGGTGTTGCGGAGCAGGAACTCCCAGGGCGTACTTGTCGGCACCGGGGCGACGCCGAAATCGTAGAAGGAGACCACGCCGTACACGATGATCGCCGAGGTGGCGACGGCGAGGGTGCCCAGCCGGCGGCGCTGGCGGGCCCCGGTCTCGGTGCGCGGGTCGGTGCGCAGCGTCGCGTCGACCAGGATCACCACCGCCGGGATGAACCAGTAGATGTGGTGGGTCCAGGTGATCGGGCTGACCAGGGCCGCCACCAGGCCGGTCAGGGTCAGGCCGGTGAGGGCGTCCCCGGCGCGGGCCGCCCGTACCGCCCGCCACAGCCCGTACCCGGCGACGACCGCGACCAGCGGCAGCCAGATCAGCCGGCTCGGCTCTTCCGGCGCGGTGAGCCGGCTGAGCAGCCCGAACAGTGACTGGTTGCCGGTGTAGTCGGTCCGGCCGACCCGGTCGGTGGCCCACAACTCGTGCGTCCAGAACCGCCACGAGTCGCCGGGCGCGACCGCTGCGGCGAGCAGGGTCGCTGCGGCGGCGGTCGCGCCGGCCACCACCGCCGCCCGCCACCGCCGGGTCGCCAGCAGGTAGACCACGAAGATGCCCGGGAAGAGTTTGAGCGCCGTCGCCAGGCCGATGCCCACCCCGGCCCACCTGCTGTTCTTGGGTACGGCGAAGAGCAGGTCGGCCAGGATCAGCACCACCAGCAGCATGTTGATCTGCCCGAAGGTGATGGTCTCCCGGGTGCTCTCCACCGCCAGTACGAGCAGAATCCCCACCGCGAGGGTGAACAGGTACGGCAGGCGGTGCCGACGGATCACCGGGTCGAGCAGCCACTTCGTGCTGACCACCACGCCCAGCAGGGTCAATCCCGTGAAGATCACCACGGTCGCGCCCAGCTTCGGCAGGGCGAACGGCAGCAGCAGTAGCGCGGCGAACGGTGGATAGGTGAAGTACAACTCACCCTGCACCCGGTCCGGCTGGACATAGTCGTAGAGCGGGTTGCCGGCGAGCCACCAGTCCATCGCCGCCATGTAGATCTTCAGGTCGAAGAAGTTGTGGGTCATGCCGGGCAGGTACAGCGCCGGTAGCACCGCTGCCATTGCAAGCGCGCCCACCACTCGGCGTGCCGTACGGCTACCGGGGTCCTCGACGTCGACGGCGGAGGGTGTGGCGGGATCGGCGGGCACGGGAAAGACCCTAGCGGTCGGTGGCCCCGGCGGCGCGCAGCCACGAGGCTTGCGCTGCGCGTAGGCTGTCCCGGTGGCTGATCTTCTCGTCTGGATCGACTGTGAGATGACCGGGCTCGACCTGCGTGGCGACAAGCTGATCGAGGTCGCCGCACTGGTCACGGACCCCGACCTCAACGTGCTTGGGGACGGGGTGGACGTGGTGATCCACGCCGACGAAGCGGCGCTGGAGGGCATGCCGGAGATCGTCCGGACGATGCACGCCAAGTCGGGGCTTACCGACGAGGTCAGGCGCTCCACGGTCACTCTCGCCGAGGCCGAGGACCTGGTGCTCGACTACGTGACCCGGCACGTCAAGGATCCGCGTACCGCCCCGCTCTGCGGCAACTCGATCGCCACCGACCGCGGATTCATCGCCCGGGACATGCCCCGCCTCGACGCCCACCTGCACTACCGCATGATCGACGTGTCTTCGATCAAGGAGTTGTGCCGCCGCTGGTACCCGAGGGTTTACTTCGGGCAGCCGCAGAAGGGCCTGGCCCACCGCGCCCTGGCGGACATCCGGGAGAGCATCCGGGAGTTGGAGTACTACCGGCGCACCATCTTCGTACCGCTGCCCGGTCCCGACGTGGAGAGCGCCAAGGGCATCGCGGCCGGGCTCTGAGCCGCCGCTCGGCCCGGGACTGCCGGCGGCGCTCGGCCCGGGACTGTCAGCGCCGCTCGGCCCGGGACTGTCGGCGCCGCTCGGTCGGGCGCTGGGTCGTCGTGCTCGGGGCCGAAGGCCACCGTGGCAACCCGGTGGACGCGGTCGGCGGTGGTGGGGGTATGATTTCTCCGCACCCGCACCGGGAAATCGACCGGCGCGGCGGGCATGGTGGCTGTAGCTCAGTTGGCAGAGCACCGGGTTGTGGTCCCGGTTGTCGTGGGTTCAATTCCCATCAGTCACCCCATCTGGCAGGCCCCCTCGTCGAGGGGGCCTGCGGCGTTTCCGGCGGGCCCGGCCTGCTCGACGGCGGTGGTGCCTACGGCCACGCGGCCGACCATTAGTGGAAACGGGACGTGGCGGCCTCCCCACGTCGAGGAGAGGCCGCCACGGGGCGGTGCTCAGGCGGTGGCGGTCTCGCTCGCCGACACGTCGGGGGCCGCCTCGTCGTCCGGCGCCGGTGCCTCCTCGGCCGGCTCGTAGGGCAGGGCGCTGCCCTTGACGTACTCGTCCCAGCTGACGTTCCAGTCGGTCCAGCCGTTGCCGTTCGCCAGCTTGCGCTCGGTGCCCTTCACCACGATCGGGTCACCGACCCGGGTGTTCTTGAACAGCCAGGCGCCGTTGGCCATCGAGACGTTCACGCAGCCGTGCGACACGTTCGTGGTGCCCTGCTGCCCCTCGGACCAGGGCGCGGCGTGGATGAACTCGCCACCCCAGGTCAACCGCTGGGCGTAGTCGATCTTCGTCCGGTACCCGTCCTCGGGACCCAGCTCGTCGTACGTGTCGAAGACCGTCTTGCGCAGCTTCTCCATCACGACCATGGTGCCGCTGGAGGAGGGGGTGCTCTTCTTGCCCAGGCTGACCGGGATCGTCTTGATCGTCTCGCCGTCCCGGGTGACCACCATCCGCTTGGTCTTGTTGTCCACGGTCATCACGAGCTTGGGGCCGATCTTGATGTCGACGGTCAGGTCGGCCCGGCCGTACCAGCCGTCACCCAGTGGCAGGCCGCCCGCCTGCACCCGGTACGACACCTTGCTGCCGGCCTGCCAGAACTCCTTCGGCCGGTAACGGACCTCAGTGGGGCTGACCCAGTGCCAGACGCCCTCCTGCGCCGGCGTCGAGGTGACCGTCATCCGCCGCTGGAGGTCGGCCCGGTACTTCTCCGGGATCTCCCGGCCGAACTTCACGATCAGGGGCATGGCCACCCCGACGGTCTGGTCGTCGCCGAGGAAGCTGCTGATCCGTACCTGCTTCTCCGGCTGCTTCATCACGGTGAACGCGCTGGTGGCGGTGACCGGACGGCCGTCATCGCCGGTCGCGGTGACGGTGGCGGTGTACGACTCGCCGTACTCCAGCGCCTTCGCCGGCAGCCAGCTCTTGCCGTCGGCGGCGAGGGTGCCCTCGACGGCCGCGCCGTCCGCGCCGGTCAGCTCGACGCTTGTCTCCTCGGCCTGCTCGGCGGCGAAGGTGATCGCCGTGGCAGCGGGGACGTCCGTCGCGTCGGCGGCCGGCTCGCTGATGCTCACCGACGCCTTGGGCGCCGGCTCGTCGGCCCCGCCCTGCCAGCCCGGCCCCTGGTCGCCGCCGCTCTTGCCGCCGGTGCAGGCGGAGGTCAGCGCCAACGCCGCGGCGAGCACTGCCGCGGCGAGTGCCTTCCGCCGCCGGTTGCGCTGGTCCCGAACTCGCATGGTGTCCTCACAGTCGTGGTCCGCTGCCCGTTCATGTCCGCTGCCCGTTCATGTCCGCTGCCCGTTCATGTCCGCTGCCCGTTCATGTCACAGACGCACCAGAACTCCTACCCGTTGCGGAAGGTGAACTGAAACACGTGAGCGCGGATTGTCCGGATGGTGACAGGTCGGGTCGGTCACCGGGCCGGACCGGCGCCACCGATCACCGAGCCGGACCGGCGAGGGGTGGCGGTCACAGGGACGGACCGGCGCCACCCTCCGGAACCGGCAGCGCGCTGCCCTTGACGAACTCCGCCCAGCTCAGGTCCCACGCCGTCCAGCCGTTGCCGTGCGCCAGCTTACGCTCGGTGCCCTTGATGGTGATCGGGTCACCGATCTTCGTACGCTGGAAGAGCCAGCGGGCGTTCGCCATCGACACGTTCACGCAGCCGTGGGAGACGTTCTCCCGCCCCTGCACGTGCTCGGACCAGGGCGCGGCGTGGATGTACTCGCCACCCCAGGTGAGCCGCTGGGCGAACTGGATGTCGGTGACGTAGCGGTTCTCCGGGTCCGGATCGTCCATGGTGTCGAAGACGGTGGCCTCCTTCTTCTCCATCACCACCAGGGTGCCGCTGGAGGAGGGGGTCTTCTTCTTGCCCAGGCTCACCGGCAGCGTCTTGATCAGGTTGCCGTTCTCGTACACCCGCATCTGCTTGTCGGAGTTGGTCACCTTCATCTCGAAGGCGGAGCCGATCTTGGCGGTGGCCTTGCGGTCGACGTTGCCGAAGCGGCCGTTGCTCAGCGGGATGCCGGCCAGCGCGATGCGTACGGTCAGCTCGGTGCCCGGCTTCCAGTACTCCGGCGCCCGGTAGTACGCCTGGGTGCCGTTGCTCACCCAGTGCCAGGCGCCCGGCTGCGGCGGATCGGTCTGCACGAACATCCGCTTCTGCACCTTGGCCCGGTCCTTCGCCGGAATGCCCGGGTGGAACTCCGCCACCACCGGCATCGCCACCCCGTACGTCTTGTCGTCGAAGAGGTAGAGCCCGGAGGTGATCATCGAGTTGGGCTTGGCCATCGTGGTGAACGTGCTGGTGCCCTCGCTGACCGTGCCGTCCGGCCGGCTCGCGGTGACCTTGGCGACGTAGGTGGTGGACCACTTCAGCGGCGTGGCCGGCACCCAGGAGGAACCGTCGGTACGCAGCTTCCCCTTGACCTCCTTACCGTTCTCCGTGGTCAGCGTCACCTGCGACACGGTCGCCCCGTCCGGCAGCTTCGCGTCGATCTCCACGCTCACCGGCCGGTCCTTCGCGCCGTCGGCCGGGCTCACCTCAAGCGGCGGCCCACTCGGCGTCACCGGCTCGTCCGGCACCCCCGGCGCTGCCGCCCCGCTCGTGCCAGGAGTGGCCCCGTCCACGAACTGGGCACCCCCGCGCTTCTCGCCACAACCCGTCAGCGCCAGCGACGCCACCAGACCCAGGGTCCCCACCAGTGCCCCGGCCCGCGCGAACCTGCCCATCCCCACCCCTGTCTCACGCACCTGGCGGACATCGTGCCCTATCGCTACCTACCGGCATCAGCCGGTCCCAAGCCTTATGGGTGCTTCCTCACGTATGTTCCGAAAAGCTCGACCGAAGGGAGGAGCCGGGTATCGGATTGGAACCCGGTTCAGCGACCTGCTAGTGTTCTCCCCGTTGCCAACGAGCGCCGCTAGCTCAACTGGCAGAGCAGCGGACTCTTAATCCGCGGGTTCGGGGTTCGAGTCCCTGGCGGCGCACCAACGATCAAGGTCCTGACCTGGTGGTTCATACCGGATCGGGGCCTTTTTCGCGTACGCCGGTGGCGGATGGTGGCTCGGTGGGTGCTCGGGAGCCGTTGGACCGGGCCGGCGTTGGTGGGACGCGGTGTGATGCCAGCGGTCATGCTCGAAGGTCGAATGGGTGTGTTGCCGCCAGTGCATCCCGTCGGGTGGGGATGGGGGTTGGTCATGCGTCGGCTCGTGAGTAGGTCGGTGCGGGCCATCCTT
>NZ_JCANNB010000043.1:0-52963 GCF_059553435.1 Micromonospora sp. PRAS1 | reverse complement strand
GTGAAAGGAAGGGCACCTTATTAACGCCTGGTGTAGAGGAGGGGCCCCCTATTAACCACCCGAGCCCTCTTGCAGCCTGGCGAGGGTGTGCAGCTGGGGGCGGGTGTTGCGGTAGAGGTCGGCGTAGCCGGTGTAGAGGGTGTCGTAGGTGGCCGCCACCGAGGGGTCGGGGCGGACGATCCGGCCGGGACGGGTCCAGTCGGTCTCCGGGGCGGTCAGGCCGGCGCCGATCGCGGCCAGCAGGGCGTCGCCGTAGCTCGCCCCGATGGTCACCTCCGGCACCTCCTGTTCCCGGCCGGTGACGTCGCTGACGATCCGCGTCCAGAGTCCGCCCTGGGTGCCGCCGCCCACCGCGACCAGCCGGCGTACCGGGTTCTCCGGGGTGTCCAGCAGTTCCAGGATCTGCCGGATGCCGTAGGCGATCCCCTCGTAGCCGGCCCGGAACAGGTGCCCCCGACCATGCCGCAGGGTCAGTCCGGCGATCACCCCCCGGGCGTGCGGATCGAAGATCGGGGTACGTTCCCCGGCGAAGTACGGCAGCAGCAGCAGTCCGTCCGAGCCGGCAGGTACGCCGGCCGCCTCCTCGACCAGGGTCTCGAAGGGCACGTCACCCACGAGTTCCCGCAGCCAACTGGTGAGGCTGCCGGAGGTGGCCATCCCGGCGGCGAGACAGTACGTGTCGGGCGCCACCCCGACGGTGTTCCACAGCTGCGGGTGCCGGGCGACGGTCTGGAGCTGCTGGACGAAGAACATGGTGGAGCCGTACATGAGCATCAGGTCACCTGGGCGGCGGACGCCGACGCTCACCGCCTCGGCCCAGGCGTCCACGGTGCCGGCGCAGACCGGGGTGCCGGCGGGCAGACCGGTGGCCTCGGCCGCCGCCGGGGTCACCGTGCCGACGATCTCCGCCGACCAGGCCAGCCGGGGCGCGGGCAGCTCGCCCATGAGCTCGTCATACCAGGGCTGGTGCCACCGCTGGGCCGCGATGTCGTAGAGCGGCACCGACTGGCTGGCGGTGTGGTGGTCGAGGACGTACTCCCCGGTCAGCTTCCGCACCACGTACGAGCTGGAGTTGTACCAGTGGGTGGCGCGGGCCCAGACCTGCGGCTCGTGCCGGCGTACCCAGAGCGCCTTGGGACCGACCGCCTGGGTGGTGATCGGGCTCGCCGCCCGCGCCAGCACCGCGTCCGCGCCGTACCGGTCGGTCAGCTCGGCGATCTCGGCGGTGGCCCGCATGTCGATGCCGTAGAGGATCGCCGGCCGGACCGGGTTGTCCTGCTCGTCGCAGAGCACCAGACAGGGGCCGACGCCGCTGACGCAGACCGCCGCGACTGCCGCGCCCTGTGCGGCGGCGGTCAGCTCAGCGGCGATGGAGACGACGTCGCCCCACCAGACGGCCTCGGCGTCGACCTCCGCCCAGCCGGGCCGGGGCAGCGACATCGACCGGGGACGGGGACGTACGGCGGTGGCCAGCACCCGCCCACCGGCGTCGGTGAGCACGCCCTTGCTGCTCCCCGTTCCCAGGTCGATGCCGATCAGCAGCGGCGCCATCTACAGGTTCACCTCTCCGCAGAGGTGCACCGCCAGGCCCAGCTCGGCGAACATGGCCGCCTTGGCGGCGAGCGCCTTGTCGGCGGTGGCGGCGTCCGGGGCGTACACCACGTTCAGGTGGTTGGCCTTGTGCCGGGCCATCAGCTGATCACGGTCGACGCCGTGCAGGACCGCGTGCATGATCGGCCACTGCGGGGTGGTGGCGTCGAGCCGGCGCTGGGTCTCCTCGGCGGGCAGCTCGACGGCGGTGCCCCGGCCCAGGTCGACGTGGAGGATCCCGTCGGCGATGAAGACCCGGGACCAGACGATCTCGCCCGGCTTGGAGACCCCGCTGAGGGTGCCGCCGCCGAGCGGGAAGTACATCGGCGGCTGCCGCATGCTCCAGCTCTTGTCGTACCCGCCGTTGTGCGAGGCGGGGACCGAGCCGGAGATCTCCATGACCCAGACGAACTGTCCGTCGTACGCCTCACCCCAGCGGATGTCGTGCAGGGTGGTCGCCGGGTCCAGCCCCATCGCGGTCCAGATCCGGTTGGTGACCAGGGAGTCCACGGCCACCCCCTCGTCGACCTCGTTGAAGTGCGGCAGCGGCGCACCGGCGTAGAGTTCCCGGGTGCCGTCGCGGCTGGTCACCGGTGGGCGGGAGACGTTGTTGAGCAGCCCCTCGACCAGGTCGCTGGCGGGTACGACGTCCTTGAGGCCCTGCTGGTACTGGATGCCCACCGCGTCCAGGCCGAAGTCGTCGGCGATGCGCAGCGCGGCGACGTACATCTTGAACTGGCTGTGCAGCTGGGCGTCGGTCAGCTCGGTCGCCTCGTCGGTGCCGGTGTGGAAGGTCAGCCCGGCCGCGTCCAGCCACTCCCGGACGGCCTGCGCCTCGGCGTCGGTGACCTTCGCCATCTCGGCGACCAGGGCGCTCTGCGACAGCCGCTCCTTGTAGATGCCGAGCGGGTTGAGCAGTTCGTCGTCGATTATGGCGTTGTACATGCCCATGCAGCCCTCGTCGAAGACGCCGATGATGGCCTTGTCCCGCTTGAGCTGTGCGGCCAGCGCCTGACCGAGGCGTACCTCGGCGCTGTCCGGCAGCGCCGGCAGGTCCCGTACGTGGCTCTGGTCGTGCTCCAGCTTGCCGGTCTCCAGCCAGGTCCGCAGCCGGGACACCGCCCACTCGTCGGTGAACTTCTCGCTCCACAGGATGGAGTGCGCCACCCCCGCCTTGGTCAGGCTGGCGGTCAGCCCGAGCAGGCCGACCAGGCCGGGGAACTCGCCACTCCAGTTCGCCACCACCAGGATCGGCCCCCGGTGGGTACGCAGCCCGGCCAGCACGTGGTGGCTGTACTGCCAGACCGCCTCGGCCACGATCAGCGGCGCATCCGGCGGGATCGACTTGAACACCTCGATGCCCTGTCGCTGGCTGGCGATGAAGCCGTGCCCGGCGGCCTCGTCGACCGGGTGGGCCCGGTGGACCCGGTGGCCCAGGGCGGCGACCGCCCGCTCCAGATCGGCCTCGAACTGCCGCTGCACCGGCCAGCAGGTGACGTTGGCGCTGGGCCGCAGGTCGCCGCTGGCGACGGTCCAGACCACCCCGGGCTCGGCCTGGGGCTGCTGGGTCAACTCGGGAAAGGCGTAGTTACTCACACTGGGCTCCTTCAGGACAGCAGGTCGGCGACGGCGGTTTCGAGGGTGTGGCGCTCCTCGGTCGAGATCGGGTCGAGTGCCAGGCCGGTCGCGGCGAGTCGAGCCAGCAGTCCCGGCGGGACGGGGGCCGCGCCCCGGTCGACGGCGGCGCGGGTGAGGCGTACCGCCTGATGGGTGCTGGCGTGTGCCAGTAGGTGCGGTCGGGGCCGAAGGCCTCGGCGGCGGCGGTGCTGACGGCCAGCCGCTCGTCGTCGGTGAGGGTGGTGAACTCGCCGGTCGTGCCGGTCACGAACACTCCGTCGAAGGAGTACCGGGCGAGCTGGTCGTACGCCGTCCGGGTGGCCGCCAGGTCGACCGCGCCGTCGGGGGCGAACAGGGTCGGTACGGCGCTGATCAGGTTGGCGGCGGGATGGGCCGTCATGACATGTGCTCCGAGGGGTCGAGCAGAGCGAGCACGATGCCGCGCCGCTGCCAGGTGTAGGTGACCGCGAGCCGCTCTCCGACGGGGACCAGGCACGGGTAGGAGAACTCGTTGGCCCCGGTGGTCCGCACCCCGGAGTCGGCGGGCCGGTAACCCTCGTCCACCGGATCGCCGAGGGACTCCGCCAGAATCCGCCAGTGCACGAAGCTCTCCCCCTCGTCGGTGGAGGTGGAGACGACCAGGGGTGCCCGGCTCGCCCAGTCCCCGGCAGTGGGGTTGTGGGCCAGGTAGACGGTGTCGCCGAGACGGGCGACGGCGATTCCTGAGTTGTTGTTCGGCACGGTCGACAACGAACCGGGCGTCCAGGTCTCGCCGTCGTCCGCGCTGGTCGCGGCGACCAGCCGGCCGGCGGTGCTGCGGGCCAGCAGCCGTACCTCGCCGTCCGGGGTCTGCCAGAGTGCGGGCTGGATCGCGCCGGCTCCGCGGAACGTGTCGTGGTCGAGGGCGAGGTCCGGGGTACGCCGCCAGGTGTGCCCGTCGTCGTCGCTGAGGTCGACGAAGCAGTCCCACCGGGGCTGCTCTCCCCAGGTCTCGGTGGAGGCGCCGGCGAGCAGCCGGCCGG
Organism: Micromonospora sp. PRAS1; assembly: GCF_059553435.1. Lineage (NCBI taxonomy): Bacteria > Bacillati > Actinomycetota > Actinomycetes > Micromonosporales > Micromonosporaceae > Micromonospora > Micromonospora sp. PRAS1. The sequence continues at coordinate 48,734 of NZ_JCANNB010000043.1, read as the reverse complement.
AGCGCAACCGCAGCGGCGGGAGGCGTACCGGTCCGCGTCCGCCCGGCTCCCCCACCCGGCTCGGGGTCGACCAGGTGCAGCCACCGTCGACCGAGGTCACCTGGTGGGTCACCCAGGCCGAGATGGTCGCGCCGACCTTGAACCAGCAGACCAGCTGCCCGTTGGTACGCCGATGCAGCACCGGGTTCCAGCAGGGGGCGAGGTCAGCACTGACCGCCACCGGCGTCGTCCACCTGTCGTCGGCCCCGATGCTCAGCCAGATCCGGGAGTTGGCCGCCCCCTCGTGGTCACCGGCGAACCAGGCGACCACGAAGGAGTCGTCGACCGGGCAGACAGTGCTGCCGTGGCACTGGCCGGGGACGTCGCGGACGACGAAGTGTCTCGCCGTCACCGGCTCGCTCCGGCGGGTACCGGTGGGCCGGTCGGGCTGTCGCCTCGTCGGAGGACCGTCGACCCGCTCAATCGTCGGTCTCTCTCTGGGTGGGGGTCGGGGGAACCGCGGCACGCAGCCGCGAACAGGTCGTCTGGAGGTGTCGGTGCAGCTCGGCCTTGACCTCTGCGACCCGGCCGGCGGTGATCAGCTCGGCGAGGTCGTGGTGTTCCCGCGCCGAGGGCGCTAGATCGGCCAACTGCTTGCCGGAGGCGTGCAGCAGACCCTCGATGGTGGGACGGAACTGGTTCCACAGGACGCTGAGTCGGGTCATCCCGGCGCTCTCGAAGAACGCGCTGTGGAATTGGATGTCCGCCGTGGTGAAGGCGGACGGATCGCGGTCGGTCACGGCCGCGTCCATGTCGATCAGGGCCGTACGCAACTGGCGGGCGAGGACCTCCCGCCGGACGCCGATGGCCCGCTCGACCGCCAGCAGCTCGAACGACTCCCGGAGCGCCATCAGCTCCTCGATGTCGGCATCGCTTAGCGAGCGGGTGGCCGCGTTCCGGCCGGCGCCGGTGACCAGTCCCTCCGCCCGCAGGATGCGGATGGCGTCGCGTACCGGACCCCGGCTGACCTTGAAGGAATCAGCCAGCTCCTCCTCGACGAGCCGGGTCCCCGAGGGTACGTCGCCCACGATGATGCGGCGGCGCAGCTCGTTGGCCAGCTTCTCGCCGAGGGACTCCACCCTGATCGGCCTGACGTCCAACACGTTGCCCTCCCGATAACTGTTAACAGTTAACACTTGACTCGTCCGCTGGTCAACGGGGATGACGAACGAGTTTCTCGCTATTTCGTACCGGCGTTTTGCCTGGTCGATCCCGTAGCCGCGCGGAGGCATGCCTCAGCCAACCACGGATACATCGGGGTCGACGAAACGAGACCGGCGCACCGGGTCAACGAAGCGAGACCGGCAGATGTCTGCCGGTCTCGCTTCGACCGCCGAGCCGACTCGGCGTGGAGTGTTAAGCGGGGGCCCTTCCTATACGCGAGGCGTTAACAGGGGGCCCTTCCTTGCACCTCAGCTGGTTTCGCCGGTGACGGAGAAGGAGCGGAGCCGGTTGATCGCGAGCCCGGTGAAGCCGATGCTGACCAGCACGGTCATCACCACCGCAAGCGGTACGGAGACCGTCGTGCTGAGCAGGTCCGTCGCGGCGAGCCGGTCGGCCAGGGCGATCACGTAGTGCTGGATGGAGAGCACCCGGGTGCCGGTGACCACGCTGCTGAGCAGCCCCTCCCAGATCAGCACGTAGACCAGGCCGAGCAGCACCGGTCGCCGGGTGAGCAGGCTGACCGCCACGAAGAGCGTCGAGTACGCCAGCGCACCGACCGACGCGGCGACGGCCAGCGCCATTCCGAGGCGGACCGACTCGGCCAGCAGGCCGGCGACGAAGAGCGGCACCGCGACGGTGGCCGCGGTGACCCCTACCGCCACCGCCAGCTTCGGCAGCACGATCTGCCAGCGCGGCAGCGGGGTGGTGAGCACGTGCACCACCGTGCCGTCGTCGATCTCGGCACCGAGCACGCCGGTGCCGACGATAAGCGCGACCACCGGCAGCACCACGGCCAGCCCGAGGCCGACCAGCACCGGCGGGCCCCACTCGCTGGCCGCCACACCCAACCCCTGGGCGAGCACGGCCAGCGCGACCACCAGCGCGGGCAGCGGCAGCAGCAACAGGAACCGGCGACGACCGAGCAGCCCGCGTGCGGTGATCCAGGCGACAGTGGACATCAGGCCTCCACCAGGTAGGAGAAGACGCTCTCCAGGGATTCGTCCTCGGGAATCAACTGCCGCACCCGTACGCCACGGGCCAGGGCGACCTTCGGCAGTATCCGGGTGAAGGCGCCGTAGTCGCCGGCCCGTACGGTCAGGCCCTCGCGGCCCAGTTCGACGCCGGTCACCGAGGGCTCGGCCATCAGGGCGACGGCCAGCGCCCGATCGTCGGTGGAGCGGATGGCGAAGACGTGCGGCCGGTTGGTCATCAACCGGCGGATGGTCCGGAAGTCGCCGGAGGCGGCGAGCCGACCGGCGACCATCACCTGCACGGTGCCCGAGACCTGCTCGACCTCTTCCAGGATGTGCGAGCTGAACAGGATGGTGCGACCGGCGTCGCCGAGCGAGTGCAGCAGCTCCATCATGTGCAGGCGCTGGCGCGGGTCCATGCCGTTGAACGGCTCGTCCAGCAGCAGCACCTGCGGATCGTGCACCAGCGCCGCCGCCACCCGGGCCCGCTGCCGCATGCCCTTGGAGTAGGTGCCGATCCGGCGATCCTGCGCGCCCTCCATCTCGACCAGGGCAATCGCCCGGCGGGCCGCCTCGGCCGGGTCCGGCAGCTTGTGCAGTTTCGCGGTGGCCACCACGAACTCGTACGCGGTGAGGAAGCTGTGCACCGCTTCCCGCTCGCTGACCAGCCCGAGCTGGCGGTAGACCACGGGGTTGCGCCAGGTGGGCACAGCGTCCAGGGTGACCGTGCCCCGCGACGGGGCGAGGAACCCGGCCATCATGTGCAGCAGGGTGGTCTTGCCCGCACCGTTCGGGCCGAGCAGCCCGGTGACCCCGGGGCCGAGGCTCATGCTCACGTCGTTGACCGCGACCACGTTGCCGTACCAGCGGGAGACCCCGACCAGGTCGAGGGTGCTGGTGCTGGCGGTGGTCGGCGGGGCGGGATTGCTGATCGTGGTCATCGTGCGGCCACCTTCTCGTAGCGGGCCAGCAGCAGGGCGACACAGCCGGTCACCAGCGCGACGGCGGCCAGCGCGTACACCGGGCCGAAGGAGCCGAGGTCGGTGCCGAGGTCGTTCGGGTCGGTGATCAGCTGGTCGCGCATGGCCCAGACGCCGATCCCCTGCACCAGGGTGGAGGGCGAGGCGAGACCGGCCAGCTGGTTCGCGGTCTGCGACGGCAGGATCATCAGCGTGCCGACGATCGGTGTGGTCATCAGGAAGACCGCGACGATCCCGCCGGCGGCGAAGGCCCGCTTGCCGGTCAGCGCGGCGACCAGCAGGCCGACCGAGGCGAAGACCACCGCCCAGAGCCCGGCGTAGAGCAGCCCGGGCAGCAGGTCGAGCAGCTCGTCCCAGACCGCGCGCATCCCGTCGGAGGTGAACGCGGCGCCGATGAACATCACCAGCTGCGGCGCGCCGAGCAGCAGCCAGAGCCCGGTGACCAGGGCGAGCAGTTTGGCCAGCGGGTAGTCGGCGCGCGGCAGCGGCCGGGAGAAGTACAGCGGAAGCACCCCGCTGCGCAGGTCGCGGGAGACCAGTTCGGGCGCGGCCACCGCGACGAAGAAGATGACCAGCCAGCTCATCGCGTCCGCGAACTGGACGTACGTCATCACCTGTTCGCCGATCTGGCTGCTGATCGCGGCCAACGCGGCGGCCACCACCAGCACAATGCCGGCCACCAGCCAGGGGAAGATCTTCGCCTTGGCGCTGCGGCCCAGCCCGAAGACGGTCCGTACGCCGTGCAGGTAGAGCGCGCCGAAGACCTGCCGGCGGCCGAGCCGCGGACCGGTGTAGCGCTGGTAACCGATGTCGTGGATGACGCCCGTCGGCTCAGGCATGGCTGCTCTCCCTGCGGGCGAAGAGTTCGGCGACCCGGTGCCGGCGCTGGTCGAGCCGGTGCAACGGCAGGTCCAGCTCGGCCACCGCGCCGAGGATCAGGTCGTACGTGCCCTGGTCGGCCAGCGGGACGAGGAGCTGGCGCCCCTCCCGGCTCACCGGCAGGTCGAGCGCGGCCAACCGGGCGGCCAGCGTCTCGGTGCCCTCGCTGACCTCGACGGCGAGCACGTCGGTGGCGGAGGTCATCGCGGCGATGTGGTCGGCGCGCAGCAGCCGTCCACCTTCGATCGCGACCAGGGTGTCGCAGATCCGCTCGACCTCGCCGAGCAGGTGCGAGCAGACCAGCACGGAGATGCCGAACTCGGTGCCGATCCGGTGCACCAGGGCGAGCATGGCGTCCCGGCCGGCCGGGTCGAGACCGTTCGTGGGCTCGTCGAGCAGCAGCAGGTCGGGGTCGTGCACCAGCGCCTGGGCGAGCTTGACCCGCTGCTTCATGCCGGTGGAGTAGCCACCGACCGGGCGGTGGCGCTCCTCGTGCAGGCCCACGTGGCGCAGCGCCTCGGAGGCCCGTTCCCGGGCGACCGTACGCGGCAGGCCACTCATTCGGCCGAGGTGGGTGACCAGCTCGGCGGCGGACAGGTCGGGCGGCAGGCAGTCGTGCTCGGGCATGTAACCGACCCGGGCGCGGACCTCCGCCGCGTCGGTTGTCGGGTCGAGGCCCAGCACCTGCATCCGGCCGGCGGTCGGGGTCAGCAGGCCCAGCAGCAGCTTGATCAGCGTCGACTTGCCGGCACCGTTGGCGCCGACCAGGCCGACGACGCCCGGCTCGACCGCGACGGTCAGCTCCGACAGCGCGGTGACCCCGCCGCCGTAGACCTTCGTCAACGACTCGGTTGCGATCAGTGTCACGTCGACAGCCTAGAGAGGAGCGACAATGCCGCGGCCCTGGGAACGGCCTGGCGTTTCCCTGATTCTTCGCTGTTGGCAACCCCTAGGGATTTGGTGGCCGCTCGGGGGCTGACTGGCACGGCGCTGCCGGGAGACACTGACGGACATGATCACCCGCCTGCTCCGTACTCCGGTGACCTGGATCGCGGTGGCCGTACTGGCCGCCGGATCGGCGTTCGGCCTGTACTGGTTCCAGCCGTGGAAACTGTTCACCAACTCCGAGGTGGCTGAGCAGTTGACCGTAGTCGCGACGCCGACCGGTCCGGACGCGTCCGCCGAGCCGAGCACGTCCACCGAGCCGACGCCGGCCGCCACCGGGCCCACCCTGGTCGGCTCCGGCGACTTCATCAGCCACGAACACGAGACGTCGGGCAGCGCCCGCATCGTCCGCACCACGGACGGGCGGCACCGGCTGGAACTGGTCGGGCTGGACACCTCCAACGGTCCGGATCTGCGGGTCTGGCTCACCGACCAGCCGGTGCTGCCCGGCAAGGCCGGGTGGCATGTGTTCGACGACGGCCGCTGGGTCGAGTTGGGCCGGCTCAAGGGCAACCGCGGCGATCAGGGGTACGACATTCCCCCCGATCTCGACCTGGCCGATCTGACAAGCGTCTCCATCTGGTGCAAGCGGTTCGCGGTCTCCTTCGGTGCGGCTCCGCTGGACCGGGCCTGAGCCGGACCGACCCTGGCCGGGTCGGGCCGCAGCCTTCTCGGGCCGCAGCCGGGCGAAGCGGGCCACCAGAGTAGTGGTGCTCTCGACCGATTGGCGGAGGGCTGCGAAACTGTGTGCCGGTCGGCGGAGTTGGGGGTTCGATGAGCAACGGGTGGGTCCTGCCCGACGAGGTGCTTCGGGACGCACCGGCGTACACGCCGCGTCCGGGCGAGCTCGCGGATCTGGAGCTGTTGCTGACCGGTGCGTACGCGCCGCTGACCGGGTTCATGACCCGGGCCGACCTGGTCTCGGTCAGCCGGCGTGGCCGGTTGGTCGACGGCGCGCCCTGGCCGGTCGCGGTGACCCTCCAGGTGCCCGTCGCGCTGCTCGCACAGCTCGACCTCACCGACCCGGAACGCCGCACGATCGTGCTCACCGACGGCGAGGGCGCGCCGGTCGCCGCGCTGGAGGTGGCCGACGCCTGGCAGGTGCGCGACGGGGTGGCGGGGGTCGGCGGCGCGGTCCGCCGGCTCGGCGACGGTGGACACGGCCCGTTCCAGCGGTTACGGCGTACGCCCGAGGAGCTGCGCGCACTGCTGCCGCCGGGCCGGGTGCTCGGGGTGATCGCCGACCGGCCGTTGCACCGGCCGCAGCTGGCCCAGATCGCGCACGCCGTGCGTACCCTCAGCGCGCATCTGCTGGTGATGATTCCGGTCGGTGAGGACGGCACCGGCGGGCTGCCACCGGAGGCGCTTGTGCGCAGTGTCTTCGCCGCCCGCGACCGGATGCCACCGGCGACCCTGGTCGCCGTGCAGTTGGCCCGCCGCCCGGACGAGATCAGCGACGCGCTGCTGCGGGCCCGGGTCTCCGCCGCGTACGGCGTCACCCACCTGCTCTCCACCGGCGAGATGCTCTCCGGGGCCGGGTTGCGGGTGTTGGTGCCGCGCGAGCTGGCCTACGACAACCGGGACGGCCAGTGGCGCTGGCGCGAGGACATCCCGCCACGCAACCGGCGGCTCGCCCTGACCCAGCAGGAGATCGAGGACCACCTCGACCGGGGGTTCCCGCTGCCCGAGTGGCACACCCCACCCGCAGTGGCGAAGGAGTTGAGCCGGGCTCGGCCGCCCCGGCGGCACCGGGGTCTGGTGGTCTTCCTGACCGGCCTCTCCGGCTCGGGCAAGTCGACAATCGCCCGTGGCCTCGCCGACTCCCTGCGCGAGCAGGGCGAGCGCACGATCACCCTGCTCGACGGCGACGTGGTACGTCGCGAGCTGACCGCGGGGCTGGGATTCAGCAAGGCGGACCGGGACACCAACGTGCGGCGGATCGGCTGGGTGGCCGCCGAGATCGCCCGCCACCGGGGGATCGCGATCTGCTGTCCGATCGCGCCGTACGCCCAGGCCCGGGCGGCGGCTCGGGCGATGGCCGTCGCGGCCGGCGCGGGCTTCCTGCTTGTGCACGTCGCCACGCCGCTGGCGGTCTGCGAGCAGCGCGACCGCAAGGGCCTGTACGCGCGGGCGCGCGCCGGCCTGCTCACCGGGATGACCGGCATCGACGACCCGTACGAGGAACCCACCGACGCCGAGTTGGTGCTGGACACCACCGATCTCGGCGTGGACGAGGCGGTCCAGGTGGTGCTGCACCACCTCAACGAGACCGGGTGGGTCGAGCCGCGCCTGCCGTCCATGTGACCAGGGGTTTCGGCGAGCTGATGGTGGAGAGCGGGGAGCGGCGATGAAGCGTACCGAGATCAGGTTGGCCGACGGCCGCGAGCTGATCTACTTCGACGAGCGCGACGACGCCGTCCGGGATCAGCCGGACCGCCGCGAGCTGCCTCCTCCCCCGCCCGCCTCCCAGCTGCGCTACGACCCGCTCACCGACGAGTGGGTCGCGCTCGCCGTGCACCGGCAGACCCGGACCTTCCTACCCCCCGCCGACCAGTGCCCGCTCTGTCCCTCCACGGCGGACCGGTTCAGCGAGATCCCGGCACCGGAGTACGCCGTCGTGGTCTTCGAGAACCGGTTTCCCGCCCTGAGTGGCCGGGTGGTCGAGGAGCCGGCCGAGATCACCCCGTTCACCCCGGTCCGGCCGGGCCGGGGGCGCTGTGAGGTGGTCGCCTTCACCGACGACCACCAGGCCTCCTTCGCCGACCTGCCGCCGAGCCGGGTACGCACCGTGCTCGACGCGCTCGCCGACCGGACCATGGTGTTGAGCGAGCTGGCCGAGGTCGAGCAGGTCTTCTGCTTCGAGAACCGGGGCGTGGAGATAGGCGTGACCCTGCACCACCCGCACGGGCAGATCTACGCGTACCCGTTCCTGCCGCCGCGTACCCGGTCGCTGCTGGCCGCGGCCCGCCGGCACGCCGAGCGCACCGGCGGGCGCAACCTCTACGCCGACGTGCTCGCCGCCGAGCGGGCAGCCGGCGAGCGGGTGGTGGCGGCGAACGAGCACTGGACGGCGTACGTTCCGGCAGCCGCCCGGTGGCCGTTCGAGGTGCAGATCGCGCCGCACCGGCCGGTGCCGGACATCCCGGCGCTCAGCGACGCCGAACGGGACGCCTTCGGCCCGCTCTACCTGGATCTGCTGCGCCGCTTCGACGGACTGTTCGGCATCCCCATGCCGTACATCGCCGCCTGGCACCAGGCGCCGGTACGCGTCGACCGCGAACTGGGCCATCTGCACCTGCAACTGTTCAGCATCCGGCGGGCGGCGGACAAACTGAAGTATCTGGCCGGGTCGGAGTCCGCGATGGGCGTCTTCATCAACGACGTCGCGCCGGAGCGGGCCGCCGAACTGCTCCGCGCGGTCTGACCGCCGGCCGCTGGGCCGGGCCCGGGGCCTGGACGCAGGGCGCGGGGGGCCCGGGACAGGGCCCCCCGCAGGGAAGGGACGGCTGGCTGTGCACGACAGCCGGGAAGGCTGGCTGCTCGGCGTTGCTGCCGGGCGGCGGTCACGGTCAACCTTCCGGGACGGGACTGGCATCTCGTCCAGCCAGTACAACGAGGTGCGCGGGCCCGGGTGACGCGCCCTCGACGAATGCGGGTGACCTGGCGTACCGGAAGCGTCGAGCCCGCCGGCACGCGGTGCCGACGGGCTCGAAGGGGTGCTGGTGGCTCAGGCGGCCAGGCGGCGCGCCAGGTTCTCGTCGAGCGTGTTCATGAACTCGTCGGTGGTCTGCCACGGCGCGTCCCGCGAGATCAGCAGCGCCAGGTCCTTGGTCATCTGGCCGCTCTCGACGGTGTCGACGATGACCTGCTCCAGCGTGGTGGCGAACTCGGTGACCGCCGGGGTGCCGTCCAGCTTGCCCCGGTGGGCCAGGCCCCGGGTCCAGGCGTAGATCGAGGCGATCGGGTTGGTCGAGGTCTTCTCGCCCTTCTGCCACTGCCGGTAGTGCCGGGTGACGGTGCCGTGCGCGGCCTCGGCCTCGACGGTGCGCCCGTCGGGCGAGAGCAGGACCGAGGTCATCAGGCCGAGCGAGCCGAAGCCCTGGGCGACGGTGTCGGACTGCACGTCACCGTCGTAGTTCTTGCACGCCCAGACGTAGCCGCCCTCCCACTTGAGCGCGGCGGCGACCATGTCGTCGATGAGCCGGTGCTCGTAGGTGAGGCCGGCGGCGTCGAACTCCGCCTTGAACTCGTTCTCGAACACCTCGGCGAAGATGTCCTTGAACCGGCCGTCGTACGCCTTGAGGATGGTGTTCTTGGTCGACATGTAGACCGGGTAGCCACGGTCCAGGCCGTAGCGGAACGACGCCCGGGCGAAGTCCCGGATCGAGTCGTCGTAGTTGTACATGCCCATCGCGATGCCGCCGCCGGGGAACTTGGCGATCTCCATCTCGACCGGCTCGGAACCGTCGGCCGGGGTGTAGGTGATGGTCACCGTGCCCGGCCCGGGCACCACGAAGTCGGTGGCCCGGTACTGGTCGCCGTGGGCGTGCCGGCCGATGATGATCGGCTTGGTCCAGCCCGGGACGAGCCGCGGCACGTTCGACATGATGATCGGCTCACGGAAGACGACGCCGCCGAGGATGTTGCGGATGGTGCCGTTCGGCGACCGCCACATCTTCTTGAGGCCGAACTCCTCCACCCGGGCCTCGTCCGGGGTGATGGTGGCGCACTTGACGCCGACGCCGTGCTCGGAGATGGCGTTGGCGGCGTCAACGGTGACCTGGTCGTCGGTGGCGTCGCGGTGCTGGATCGAGAGGTCGTAGTAGTGCAGGTCGACGTCGAGGTAGGGCAGGATCAACTGCTCCCGGATCTGCTTCCAGATGATCCGGGTCATCTCGTCGCCGTCGAGCTCCACGACCGGGTTGTTTACCTTGATCTTCGCCATCGGCCGGCGCTCCTCTCGGGGGACACGTGCTCAAGCAGTACGAGCGTACTGGATCGGCCCCGACCGGGAACGCCTCGGCCACCGGTTCGCCGACGAGCGGGCGCCGGACGCACCGGCCGGGCCCGGCGGGACTTACCCCGCCAGGCCCGGCGCATGCGCGGGAAATCAGCTGGCCTGCTCCGGGTCGTGCACCCACTGCACCAGCTGGAGGATCACCCCGTTGGGGTCGGTGACCTGGAAGAACCGCTCTCCCCAGGGCTCGGTCTGGATCGGCGTGGTGATCGGCACGCCGGCCGCCTGGATGGTGGCGTACTCGGCGTCGATGTCGTCCACCACGAAGGCCACCAGCACCCCCTCGGCCCGCTGGTTCTTCAGGCTCTCCGGCTGGAGGCTGGCCAGCCCGGTGCGCAGGAAGACCAGGCTGAAACCGACCCCGTCCCGGGTCAGCGAGACGAACCCGTCGGCCGACATCTCCTCCCGGAAGCCGAAGTGCTGCTTGACGAACTCGGCCGAGGCCGAGACGTCCTGGACGTTTAGCGAGATGGCGGATCCGGTGATCTGCACGAGCCCTCCCCCGGAGAGTGGAAAAATTTACTTCGTACATTGTACATTGTACTGCGTACGATGATTTGGCCTGCGAAGATCGGGTGGTGTCCAACCACCGCACCGGAGGCGGAGATCCCGCCCACACCCTGCGCCTGCTCTGGCGGCAGCCGGACGAGGGCCCGCGCCGCGGCCCACGTCAGGGCCGCTCCCTGGACGACATCGTGACCGCCGCCATCGCGCTGGCGGACGCCGAGGGGTTGGACGCGGTGACCATGCGGGCGCTCGCCCAGGCCGTCGGCGTGGCACCGATGACCCTCTACACGTACGTGCCGGGCAAGGCCGAACTGCTCGACCTGATGCTGGACGCGGTCTACGCCGCGATGCCCAGGCCGGACCGTTCCGGCGATCCGTGGCGGGTACGGGTGGCGGCGCTCGCCCGGGACAATCGGGACCTCTTCGCCGCCCACCCCTGGGCGGCCGAGGTCGGCACCGGTCGGCCACCGCTGGGGCCGGGCCTGATGGCCAAGTACGAGCACGAACTGCGCGCCTTCGACGGCACCGGCCTGGACGACGTGACCCGGGACGCCGCGCTCACCTACGTCCTCGACTTCGTCCGCGCCGCGGCCCGGTCGGCGGCGGATGCGCGCGCCGCGCAGGGCGACAGCGCCTGGACCGACGAGCAGTGGTGGGCGGCGAACGAGCCCCTGCTGGCCCAGGTCCTCGATGAGCGGCGGTATCCGACCGCCGTCCGGGTCGGTGCCGCGGCGGGAGCGGCCCAGAACGCCGCCTACCACCCCGATCGGGCGTACGAGTTCGGCCTGGCCCGCGTCCTGGACGGCCTGGCCGCCCTGATCGACGCCGCCGGCCAGCCCTCCCCCTAGATGATCAAGAGGGTTGCGTCCCGGATCGGCTTCACCGGGACGCAACCCTCTTGGTCAACTCAGTGCGTTGCGGCTCACATGCTGGTGATGTCGGCCTGCTTGGCGCGGACGGCCTCGGCGGCCTCCTTCAGGGCGGCCAGCTCGTCGGCGTCCAGGTCGGTCTCGACGACCCGGCGGACGCCCTCGCGGCCGATCTCGGCCTCGACGCCCAGGTAGACGCCGGAGATGCCGTACTCGCCGTCGACCCAGGCGCAGACCGGCATGACCTCGCCGGAGTCCTCCACCACGGCCTTGGCCATCCGGGCGGCGGCGGCCGACGGGGCGTAGTAGGCCGAGCCCGTCTTGAGCAGCGCCACCACCTCGGCACCGCCGTTACGGGTCCGGACCACCAGCTCCTCGATCTGCTCGGCCGGCATCACGTCGCGCAGCGGCTTGCCGTCGACGGTGCTCTTCGAGGGCACCGGGACCATGGTGTCGCCGTGCGAACCCAGGGTCAGCGTCTTCACCGACTTCACCGCCACGCCAAGCGCCTCGGCCACGAAGTTGGTGAACCGGGCGGTGTCCAGCATGCCGGCCTGGCCGAGCACCCGGTTGCGCGGGAACTGGGTGGCGATCTGGGCCAGCGCGGTCATCTCGTCCAGCGGGTTGGAGACCACGATGACGACCGCGTTCGGGGCGTACTTCGCGACGTTCTCGGCAACCTGCCGGACGATCTTGGCGTTGGTCTCCAGCAGGTCCATCCGGCTCATGCCCGGCTTGCGGGGCAGGCCGGCGGTGATGACCACCACGTCCGAGCCCTCGATGGCCTCGTAGCCCTCGCCGTTCGGACCGGTGGTGACGCCGACCACCTTGGTCTCGAAGCCCTCCACCGGGCGCGACTGGTTGAGGTCGAGCGCGATGCCCGCGGGCTTGCCCTCGATGATGTCGGTGATCACGACGGTGTCGAAGACGTCGTACTCGGCCAGGCGCTGCACGGTGGTGGAGCCGTAGAAGCCGGCGCCGACGACAGTGACCTTCTTACCCATGGTCGTCCCACTCCCTGATACCAGTCGGTTTTCCGGACGGTATCAGCCATCCTGGCACCAAACAGGCCAGGGGCGGATGGCCTTGCTTACATCTCCGCGCGTTCGACGACGTTGGTGAGAAGCATGGCGCGGGTCATCGGGCCGACACCGCCGGGCATCGGCACCAGCTTGCCGGCCACCTCGGCGACCTCCGGGTCCACGTCGCCGGTGTAGCGGCCCTTGCCGTCCGGGCCGATCACCCGGGTGATGCCGACGTCGACCACCACCGCGCCCGGGTTGATCATGTCGGCGGTGAGCAGGCCGGGCACACCGGCGGCGACGATGACGATGTCGGCGGCGCGGGTGTGCGCGGCGAGGTCGAGGGTGCCGGTGTGGCACAGGGTCACCGTGGCGTTCTCGCTGCGCCGGGTGAGCAGCAGCCCGAGCGGACGCCCGACCGTGTTGCCCCGGCCGACCACCGCGACGTTGGCTCCGCGCAGCGGCACGTCATGCCGGCGCAGCAGCTCCACGATGCCGCGCGGGGTGCACGGCAGCGGCCCGTCGTAGCCCAGCACCAGCCGGCCCAGGTTGACCGGGTGCAGGCCGTCGGCGTCCTTGTCCGGGTCGATCAGCTCCAGCACCCGCTGCGTGTCCAGGTGGGCCGGCAGGGGCAGCTGGACGATGTAGCCGTGGCACGCCGGATCGGCGTTCAGCTCGGCGATGGTCTCGTCGACCTGCTCCTGCGTAGCGTCGGCCGGCAGCTCCCGGCGGATCGAGGCGATGCCCACCTCGGCGCAGTCGCGGTGCTTGCCGTTTACGTACGCCTGCGAGCCGGGATCCGACCCGACCAGCACCGTACCCAGCCCCGGCACGGTGCCCCGTTCCGCCAGCGCCTTGACCCGCGTCCGCAGCTCGTCCTTGATCTCCGCCGCGGTCGCCTTGCCGTCCAGAAGCGTCGCCGTCACGCCTCAGATCGTCTCACGGCCGGCTCCGCCGACCACGCCGGCCGGCAACCTCGACCAGGACACTACTTTCCGTGACGTGTCCTTCTTCACTTTGAGTAACACTATGCGGAGTTCCGCCTCGACGGGTCCGGACGCCCGGACACGAACACCCGCAATCCGACGACCGTGGCGCTTCGGCGCGAAGTGCCACACGCCACCCGGACAGGCCTCCGACCCGACCAAGTCTTCGCACGCCAGACCGTTGTTCTCAAGCGCGGCATAGCACGGTGGCGGATGACCGACAACTACGGGGTGCCCGTTCTGTTACCCGTTCGCAACCGCTACGTTGCCGACTCGCGGTGCACGACCTACCGTTGCCCGTCGTTGCACAGAGTCACCCCAATGCCGGGCCTGACTGCGCAGCGTGATGAGATGAGGAGGCTCAATGCGTGTTCGTAGGCTCGCCGCCTGGACCGCCCTCCCGCTCGCGGTGACCCTGGGCCTGGTGGCCTGCGGCTCGGGCGGCGGCGGCGGATCCGGCGAGAGCGACCCCAACGCGGCCGTGCGGATCGAGATCGCCGAGCCGCAGCACCTGGTGCCGACCAACACCAACGAGACGAGCGGCTCGCAGGTGCTCGCCGCCCTGTTCAGCCCGCTTGTCGACTACGACGAGGCGCACAAGCCGTACGAGGTGGCGGCCGAGTCGATCACGTCCGAGGAGAACGTCACCTGGACGATCAAGCTCAAGGACGGCTACACCTTCCACAACGGCGAGGCCGTCACCGCCGACAACTACATCGACGCCTGGAACTACGGCGCGTACGCCCCCAACGGCCAGAACTCCAGCTACTTCTTCGAGAAGATCGCCGGGTACGACGACCTCCAGGGCGACAACCCGTCGACCCGGACGCTCAGCGGCCTGGCGAAGGTCGACGACCTGACCTTCACCGTCACGCTCTCCCAGCCGTACAGCGAGTTCAAGTCGATGCTCGGCTACACCGCCTTCTACCCGCTGCCGGAGGCCGCGTTCTCCGCACCCGGCGAGCTGGTCGAAGGGTACGAGCAGGCGCCGATCGGTCAGGGCCCGTTCAAGATGAAGGGCACCTGGCAGCACGATGCCAAGGTCGAGGTCGAGCGCTACGACGCCTTCCCCGGCGAGCAGCCGAAGGTGGCCGGCGTCGAGTTCCGGATCTACCAGCAGCTGACCGCCGCGTACGCGGACGTGCTGTCGGACAACCTCGACGTGATCAAGACCATTCCGACCGAGAACCTCTCCACGGCCCCGGTCGACCTGGGTGACCGGTTCCAGCAGAGCCCCGCCTCGTCGCTGCACTTCCTCTCCTTCCCGACCTTCCAGGAGGAGTTCAGCAACCCGGACGTACGCAAGGCCATCTCGATGGCGATCGACCGGGAGGAGATCACCAGGTCGATCTTCAAGGACTCGCAGCAGCCGGCTCGTTCGTTCGTCTCGCCGGTGGTCGCCGGGTACCGGGGCAACACCATCGGCGCCGCGGGCGAATTCGACCCGGCCAAGGCCAAGGCGCTCTACCAGGCCGCGGGCGGCCCGTCGAAGATCACCCTGTCGTACAACGGCGACGGCGGCCACAAGGACTGGATCGACGCGACCTGTAACCAGCTCAAGGCCAACCTGGGCGTGGACTGCGTCGGCAACGCCGAGCCGAAGTTCGCCGACCTGCTGACCAAGGTCAAGGCCAAGCAGCCGGTGGGCCTGTTCCGGATGGGCTGGATCATGGACTACCCGTCCATGGAGAACTACCTGGGACCGATCTTCAGCAGCAACGGCTCGTCGAACTACTACGGCTACCGCAACGCCGAGTTCGACCGGCTGCTCGCCGAGGGCGCCAGCGCCCCCAACGAGGAGGCGGCGATCCAGAAGTACCAGGCGGCCGAGGACCTGCTGGCGGAGGAGCTGCCGGTGATCCCGCTGCGGTACGGCCAGAACAACTTCGGGCACTCGACAAAGGTGAAGAACGTCGAGATGGATCTCTTCGACCGGATCAACCTGCTTGAGATCGAGGCCGTGAAGTAGCTCCACGTACGCCGGGTCGGGTCATCGCGAGGTGGCCCGACCCGCCACGTGGTTCGCCCCTTTTCAGAGAGACTGTCAAGTATGTTCCGCTTCATCGTGCGGCGCCTGCTCCAGATGATCCTGGCCTTCTTCGGCACCACCCTGATCGTCTACGCGCTGATGTTCGCCGGCCAGGGCGACCCGATCCAGGCGCTCGCCGGTGAGCGGCCGGTGACCGAGGCGCAGCGGGCATACCTCACCGAGAAGTACCACCTGGACGCGACAGGCGTCGGCGGCTTCTTCTACAGGTACTTCGACTACCTCGGCAACCTGGTCCGGGGCGACCTGGGCGAGTCGCTCACCGGGCGGTCGATCGCCGAGATCCTCGCCGCCGCCTGGCCGGTCACGATCAAGCTGGCGCTGATCGCCATCGCGGTCGCCGTCATCTTCGGCGTCACCGCAGGCGTGCTCGCCGGCATCCGACGGGCCAGCGTCTTCGACAACGCCACCCTGCTGCTGACGCTGCTGGTGCTCGGCGTACCGACAATCGTGCTCGCCCCGCTCGCGCAGTACTTCCTGGGCGTCAAGTGGCAGCTCTTCCCGGCCACCGCCGGTGCCGATCCGGACTTCTACGCGCTGCTGCTGCCCGGCATCGTGCTCGGCTCGCTCTCGCTGGCCACCGCGCTGCGGCTGACGCGTACCTCGGTGGCCGAGAACCTGCGCGCCGACTACGTGCGTACCGCGCGGTCGAAGGGTCTGCCCGGGCGACGGGTGGTGAGCGTGCACGTGCTGCGCAACTCGCTGATCCCGGTGATCACCTTCCTCGGCGTCGAGCTGGGGAACCTGATGAGCGGCGCGATCATCACCGAGGGCGTCTTCAACATCCCGGGCGTCGGCTTCAACCTCTTCCGCGGCATCCGCACCGAGGACGGTCCGCTGGTGGTCGGCATCGTCAGCGTCCTGGTCGTGGTCTACCTGGTCGCCAACCTCGCGGTCGACATCCTCTACGCCGTCCTAGACCCAAGGATCCGCTATGAGTAAACCCGCCCCCACCTCCCCACCTCCCGAGCTGGTCGATCATGAAGTTATTGCCACGACACGCCGCCTACGCGGGCAACAACTTCATGGTCAACGAGGTCTGGGGTGGGGTGGGGAGGTGTTGTTTTGAGTGACTTCGAGACGGTGGCGGCCAGCGAGAACCAGGCGGCCCGGCGCGGGGTGTCCGGTGAGCCGGGGACGGCGGGGCGGGTGGGCCGGTCCCGCAAGCCGCGCAGCCTGGCGGGGGACGCCTGGCGGGAGTTGCGGCGCAAGCCGATCTTCTGGATCAGCCTCGTCCTGGTGCTGCTGGTGACCGCGATGGCCGCCGCGCCGGGGCTGTTCACAAGCAACGACCCGGCCGACTGCGTGCTCTCCCGGCAGCATGCCGGGCCGTCCGGCGGAGCCATCTTCGGGTACGACTTCCAGGGCTGCGACACGTACGCCCGGGCGGTCTACGGTGCCCGCGCCTCGCTGCTGGTCGGCGCCCTCTCCGCGCTCTTCACCGGGGTGATCGCCCTGGTCGTCGGGATGCTGGCCGGGTACTTCGGCGGCTGGGTCGACGCGGTCCTCTCCCGCGTGATCGACGTCGTGCTCGGCATCCCCCTGCTGCTGGCCGCCATCGTGCTGCTCAAGCGGGTCGCCGCCGACAGCGCGACGGTCCGCCTCGCGTCGGTCATCTTCGTGCTCGCGGTGCTCGGCTGGACCACCGCCGCCCGGGTGGTCCGTTCCTCGGTGATCACCGCCCGGCAGCAGGACTACGTGGCGGCGGCCCGGATGCTGGGCGCCGGCAACGGCCGGATCATGTGGCGGCACATCCTGCCGAACGCGTTGGCCCCGGCGATCGTGGTGCTGACCATCGCGCTCGGCTCGTTCATCGCCGCCGAGGCGACCCTCTCCTTCCTCGGCATCGGCCTCAGGGAGCCGACCATCTCCTGGGGCATCGACATCAACAGCGGGCGGGTGCACATGCGGGAGTCGGCCACCCCGCTGGTGGTCCCGTCGACCTTCCTCGCGCTGACCGTGCTGGCGTTCATCATGCTCGGCGACGCCATCCGGGACGCCTTCGACCCGAAGCTCCGGTGAGCAGAGACAAACGCGAGGAGTGCGCGCAGACGAACGCGAGGACGGAGCAGAGACAAACGCGAGGAGTGCGCACAGCGAGCCCCGTAGTCCCGAGCGAAAGGCGAGATCAGCCATGAACCAAGCGGCCGTACGGCCGACGCCGGCCTCTCCGACTCCGCCCGGTGGTCACCTGCTCGATCTGCGCGACCTGCACATCGAGTTCCGCACCAACGAGGGCGTGGCCAAGGTGATCAACGGGGTCAGCTACCACCTCGACCCAGGTGAGACGCTCGCGGTGCTGGGCGAGTCCGGCTCCGGCAAGTCGGTCACCGCCCAGGCGATCATGGGCATCCTGGACAGCCCGCCGGCGCAGATCACCTCCGGCCAGATCTGCTACCAGGGCCGGGACCTGCTGAGCCTGCCCGAGGAACAGCGCCGGCAGGTGCGGGGCAAGGAGATCGCGATGATCTTCCAGGACGCCCTCTCCGCGCTGAATCCGGTCTTCCCGGTCGGCTGGCAGATCGGTGAGACGCTACGCCAGCGGCTCGGCATGTCCCGGGCCGACGCCCGCCGCCGCGCCGTGGAACTGATGGACCTGGTGCAGATCCCGGCGGCGGCCACGCGCCTCGGCAACTACCCGCACCAGTTCTCCGGCGGCATGCGCCAGCGGGTGATGATCGCCATGGCGCTGGCCATGGAGCCCAGGGTGCTCATCGCCGACGAGCCGACCACCGCGCTCGACGTCACAGTGCAGGCCCAGATCATGGACCTCCTCGCCGAACTGCGGCGCGACCTGGACATGGCGATGATCCTGATCACTCACGACCTCGGCGTGGTCGCCGACGTCGCGGACCGGATCGCGGTCATGTACGCGGGCCGGATCGTCGAGCACGCCGACGTCCGCTCGCTGTACCGGGCACCCGCCCACCCGTACACCAAGGGGCTGCTCTCCTCGATCCCGCGGCTGGACCAGCGCGGCGGGCAGCTCTCCACCATCCGCGGCCTGCCGCCCAACCTGATGAGCATCCCGAGCGGCTGCCCCTTCCACCCCCGGTGCCCCTACGCGCAGCAGGTCTGCGTGGACGTGGTGCCGCACGACCTGGTCCTCGGCGACGGCCGGACCAGCGCGTGCCACTTCGCACAGGAGGTACGCGATGACCGCGCCCGCTAGCCCCACCAAGGTGCGGGGCGAAACGATTCTCGACGTCAACCACGTGGTCAAGCACTTCCCGATCACCCAGGGGGTGCTGTTCAGGAAGAAGGTCGGTGCGGTCAAGGCGGTCGACGGGGTGAGCTTCGAACTGCGCCGGGGCGAGACGCTGGGCATCGTCGGCGAGTCGGGCTGCGGCAAGTCCACCCTGGCCCGACTGTTGATGCGGCTGGAGCGCCCGACCGCCGGGCGGGCCACCCTGGCCGGGCAGGACCTCTTCGCCGCCTCCGGCGCCGAGCTGCGCCGGATCCGCCGCAACATGCAGATGGTCATGCAGGACCCGTACACCTCGCTGAACCCCCGGATGACAGTCGGCGACATCATCGGCGAGCCGTTCGAGATTCACCCGGAGGCGGCGCCGAAGGGCAGCCGTGAGCGCCGGGTCCAGGAACTGCTCGACGTGGTCGGGCTGAACCCGGAGCACGTCAACCGCTATCCGCACCAGTTCTCCGGCGGCCAGCGGCAGCGCATCGGCATCGCCCGGGCCCTCGCGCTGCGCCCCGAGGTGATCGTCTGCGACGAGCCGGTCTCCGCGCTGGACGTCTCCATCCAGGCCCAGGTGATCAACCTGCTGGAACAGCTCCAGGACGAGTTCGGGCTCTCGTACATCTTCATCGCCCACGACCTGTCGGTGGTCCGGCACATCTCTGACCGGATCGCGGTGATGTACCTCGGCCGGATCGTGGAAATCGGCACCGAGGAGGAGATCTACGAGCGGGCCACCCACCCGTACACGCAGGCGCTGCTCTCCGCCGCGCCGGTACCCGACCCGGACGCCCGGGAACACCGCAGCGTCATCCGGCTGCGCGGCGACGTGCCGTCACCGGCCGACCCGCCGTCCGGCTGTCACTTCCGGACCCGTTGCTGGAAGGCGCAGGAGATCTGCGCGCTCCAGGACCCGCAGGCGGTGCCGCGGGCGGCGGACCCGCACCCCTCCGCCTGCCACTTCGCCGAACTCAGGGGGTAAGGAAGGGCCCCTTGTTAACGCCTCAGGTAGTAAAGGGGCCCCCTGTTAACACGTAGCTCAGTGGAAGAAGTGCCGAGTACCGGTGAGGTACATGGTGACGCCGGCCTGCTTGCAGGCGGCGATCACCTCCTCGTCGCGGATCGAGCCGCCGGGCTGCACGATCGCCCGGACACCGGCGTCGAGCAGGATTTGCGGGCCGTCGGCGAACGGGAAGAACGCGTCCGAGGCCGCGACCGCACCGCGCGCCCGCTCGGCACCGGCCCGGCTGACCGCCAGGCGGGCGGAGTCGACCCGGTTGACCTGGCCCATTCCGACGCCGACCGTTGCGCCGTCGCGGGCCAGCAGGATCGCGTTGCTCTTTACCGCGCGTACCGCCCGCCAGGCGAAGGCCAGGTCGGCCAGGGTCGTCTCGTCGGCCGCGTCACCGGTGGCCAACCGCCAGGTCGCCGGGTCGTCGCCCGCAGCGTCGATCGCGTCGCGCACCTGCACCAGTACGCCGCCGGTCACCTGCCGCCACTCCGCCGGCAGCGGCCGGAACTCCGGGGCCCGCAGCAACCGGATGTTCTTCTTGGCCTGGAGCAGCTCGGTCGCGCCCGGCTCGTAGCCCGGTGCCACGACGACCTCGGTGAAGATCTCGGCGATCTGCCCGGCCAGCTCGACCGAGACCGGTCGATTGACCGCGATGACGCCACCGAACGCGGAGACCGGGTCGCAGGCGTGCGCCTTGCGGTGCGCCTCGGCCACGTCCGCACCGACCGCGATGCCGCACGGGTTGGCGTGCTTGATGATCGCCACCGCCGGCTGGTCGGCGAAGTCGTTCGCCGCCCGCCACGCGGCGTCCGCGTCGACGTAGTTGTTGTACGACATCTCCTTGCCGTGCAACTGCTCGGCCTGGGCGAGCCCGGACGGGCTGGCCGGGTCGGTGTAGAGCGCGGCGGCCTGGTGCGGGTTCTCGCCGTAGCGCAGCACCGCCTGCCGGCGCAGTGCCTGCCCGGCGAACTCCGGCCAGCCGTCGGCGGCCGGCGCGAGGGTGCTGGCGAACCAGTCGGCGACCGCCACGTCGTACTCGGCGATGTCGGCGAAGGCCCGCGCGGCCAGCGCCCGGCGCTGCTCCAGGGTGAAGCCGCCGGCGTCGAGCGCGGCCAGCAGCATCGGGTACGCGGCCGGATCGGTCACCACCGCCACCGAGGCGTGGTTCTTGGCGGCGGCGCGCACCATCGCGGGGCCACCGATGTCGATCTGCTCGACGCACTCGTCCTGGCTCGCGCCCGAGGCGACGGTCTCCTGGAACGGGTACAGGTTGGACACCAGCAGGTCGATCCCGGCGATGCCATGCTCGTCGAGCTGGGCGGCGTGGGCCTCCTTGCGCAGGTCGGCGAGGAGGCCGCCGTGGATGTTCGGGTGCAGCGTCTTCACCCGGCCGTCGAGGATCTCCGGGAAGCCGGTCACCTGCTCGACGGCGGTCACCGGCACGCCGGCAGCGGCGATCGTCGACGCGGTGCTGCCGGTGGAGACGATCTCGACGCCGGCGGCGTGCAGTGCCCGGGCCAGCTCGGCCAGGCCCGTCTTGTCGTAGACGCTTACCAGTGCCCGCCGGACCGGACGGCGCCCGTCCTGGTTGGAACCCACTCCGACCGTGACCTTTCTTCCGGTGATCGTCCAGCCCTCGCGGACCAGCCGGCCCACCTGCTCGACGAGTTGCTGCCGTTCGGCTTCCTTGATGCGCTCGGTGAGCGTGTCGACGTCGTCGTCGTCGCGGACCGGCACCGCCACCTGCGCGACGATCGGGCCGGTGTCCATCCCGGCGTCGACGAAGAAGAGGGTGGCCCCGGTGATCTTCACCCCGTAGGCGAGCGCGTCCCGCGGGCCGTGGATGCCGGGGAACGCCGGCAGCAGGGTGTTGTGCGTGTTGAGGTAGCGGTCCCCGAAGGCGGCGAGGAACCGGGGCCCGACCAGCTTCAGGAAACCGGCGGAGATGACCAGGTCGGGCCGGTGCTCGGCGACCCGCGCGGTGAGCGCGGCGTCCCACTGCTCGCGGTCCGGATGGTCCTTGACCCGCTCCACGAAGGCCGGCACGCCCGCCGCGCCGGCCCGGTCCAGCCCGGCGATCCCGTCGCGGTCCGCGCCCACCGCGACCACCCGTGCCCCGTACGCCGGATCGGCGGTCGCGTCCAGCAGGGCCTGGAGGTTGCTTCCGGAGCCGGAGACGAGGACGACGATGCGGGCGGGCTCGGTCACCGGCACACCCTATCCGGCGGCCCACCAGCGCCCGGACGCTGGGCAGCGCACCCTTCGCCGATCACCGGGGTCGCACCGACCGGGTACGCTGCCGGTCGCTCGGGCCGGCAGCGTACCTGCGGCCCGCGCCCCTTCCGCGAACATATGTGAGGAGCACCTGCAATGCAGCCCGGATACCCCTCTCAGCCGCCCCAGCAGATCGACAACAACATGACAATGTCGATCGTCGCGATCTTCCTGTTCTGGCCGCTGGCCATCCCGGCGATCATCAACGCGTCTAAGGTCAACCCGCTGCTCCAGCAGGGCGACTACGCCGGTGCCCAGGCGGCGGCGGCCGAGTCGAAGAAGTGGTCCAAGTGGGCCCTGATCGTCGGCATCGTCTGGATCGCGCTGATCATCGTCTGCTGCGTGGGCAGCAGCCTGCTCGGTGCGGCCAGCAACAGCGCCCTGGGCTACTGAGCCGGATGCACTCCGGTAACCCCGGTCAGGACCCGTACGGCCAGCAGCCGCCGTACGGGGACCCGACCGCGCCACCTGCCGACAACCCGTACGCCCCGCCCTCGGCCAATCCGTACGCCCCGCCGCCGGCGAATCCGTACGCGTCGCCGGCCGAGCCGGGCACGCCGCCGGTCGACCCGTACGCCCCGGTGGCCGAGCCGGGCACGCCGCCGGTCGACCCGTACGGCCAGCAGCCGCCCGCCTCGGGACAGCCGTACGGGCCACCGGCCTCCCCCGCGCCGTACGCCCCGTACGCGCCGCCGGCCGCCGGGCAGCCTCCGGCGTACGGGCCACCGCCGGCCTACGGGCCGCAGTACGGGCAGCCCTACCCGCCCCCGTACGCCCCGCAGCCGTACGGTGGCGCGCCGATGTATCCGAACGCCGGCTTCGCCGGGCCGGGCGGCCAGCAGAACACCCTCGGCCTGGTGGCGATGATCCTCGGCATCGCGTCGATCCCGTTGAACTGCTGCTACCTCGGCATTCCGCTGGGGTTGGCCGCGGTCATCACCGGCTGGCTGGGCAAGCAGAAGGCCGACCAGGGTCTGGCCGGCAACTCGGGGCAGGCCCTCGCCGGCCTGATCTGCGGCGCGATCGGCCTCCTGCTGGGCGTGTTGTACATCGTGCTGCTGACGGTGAACTTCCCCGTGCCGAATCAACCCTGAGCGAGCTGGCTTCGAGGGGTGTCCTGGTGCTCCGGGCCGCCCCTCGACCATGTCCGGCCTGCCCAGGCCACGCCTCCTCCGGCTTGATCCCGCCGTGTCCGCCGGCCCGATCAGGTCCGCTCGGCGACCGCCCGACTCGCCGCCGCCCGCTCAGGGCAGGCCGATCAGGTCGCCCGCTCAGGGCAGGCCGATCAGGTCGCACATCCGGCGCATCTGGTGGTCGAAGTACTCCTCGCGCGCCTGGATCAAGCCATCGAGCTGGCCGAAGAGTTCGAAGCTGACCGCGCCGAAGCAGTGGATCCAGCCGACGGTGCCCCGGCCGAGCAGCGCCTCGGGGAGGCCGGGCCAGAAGCTGTCGCGGACGGCGGTGAAGTCGGCGTGCACCGGTCCGGGCAGCTCACCCGGCTCCGGATCGGCCAGGGTGCCGGCGGTGTGGCCGTCGACGAGGATCCCGATCAGGGTGGTCGGGGTCCGGGCGGCCGCCGCGACGGTTTCCGGTGGGGCGGCGTAGCCGGGGACCGGGCTGCCGAAGAGCAGGGCGTACTCGGCCGGGTGGGCCAGCGCCCAGCGGCGTACCGCGTGGCAGCCGGCGAGCCACCGGCCGCGCAGGTCGGCGCGGTCGGTGACCTCGGCGTCGCCGGCCTGGACGGCATCGCCGAGAGCGTGGTAGGCGTCGACGATCAGCGCGGTGAGCAACTCGTCCCGGCTCGGGAAGTAGCGGTAGATCGCCGAGGAGACCATTCCCATGTCCCGGGCGACCGCGCGCAGCGACAGGTTCGCCCCCTCCGCGGCGAGGTGGCGGCGGGCGATCTCCTTGATCTCGTTGATCATCTCGGCCCGGGCCCGGGCCCGGATGCTGGCGGCAGGCATGTCAGCGAGTGTCACACACATTCGAGAGCGGTGCTCTTGACGCGCCGCTCGGCCGCCGTGCCGAACGGGACCGGGACGCCCTGACCGTCAGGTCGCCAATTGGGTGAGCCAGCGGGTGGCGGCGGCACCGAGCACCGCGCCCGCGCCGATGACCAGGGTTGCGGCGAGCGCCACCTGCCAACCGACCGGGCCGACCTCGGCCAGCCGGCCCGCGCCGAGCGACCCGCCCGAAGCCTCCGCGACCAGGCCCATCAGCAGGCCGGTCACCGGCCCGGCGAGCGCGGCCGGGAAGAGCAGCGCCCCCCAGCTCAGCGGGGCTCGCCCAGCCGCGAGCGCCCGGCGCAACCGGCGGGCGAGCAACCCGCCGACGGCCATCCCCACCAGGGCCGGCAGGGCCAGGATCGCGGCCGACCAGAAACCGTCGACCGGTCCGCTGGGCAGCCCGGCGACGAGCGGCAGGGCCGGCAGCGCGCCTACCGAGACCTCGCTGGTGCGCACCGCCGTGTCGGTGCCCACGGCAAAACCCGGACCGAGCAGGTAACTGGCCGACCAGACGGTGGCGTTGGGCACGTAGGCCAGGCTCACCAGTGTGATGCCGGCCTGCCCGGCCACGCCGGTGCGGTAGGCGCCGATCAGGTCGGCCGCATCGCCCCCGCCGGTCGCCACGGCCAGCCCCGCCACGGCCGCGCCCGCACCGAGCAACACCAGCCCGGCCACCAGCCCGGCCCGGAGCCCCTCCCGCAACGGCAACGGCGCCCGGGTGGCGAGCGCTTCGGCCGCTCCGCTGGTGCGGGCCGCGCCGATGCCGGCGGCGAGCGTGCCGACGACGGCGAGCGTCAGCCCGGCCCGCAGCGGCGAGACGCCGGACCCGGCCAGCACCGCGGCAAGCACACCCAGCAGGGCGTACGCGACGCCGACCGCCAGCGCGGCGACGAGCGTACGGCTCGGTGACCGGCTGCCGCGGGCCCCGATCGCCCGGGTGACGTGCACCCCGGCGCGGGTCAGCCGCCACACCGCCAGGGCGGTCACCGCGAGCGGCGCCAGGCCCAGCGAGCCGGCGGCGGTGGCCAGCGGCACCCCGTGACCGAGCAACCAGCCGGCCGCCCCGGCGCGCCCCGCGCCGAGCAGGCTGGCCGCACCTTCGCTGAGCTGGAAGAGCCAGAGCACGAGCGCCACCGGCAGCCAGGAGGTGAGGGCGGCGCCACCGGCGGCCACCAGCGCGGCGACCACAAGCGGCGCGTGGCTGCGACCGGCGGGCTCGTCGCGTGGCACCGGCGTTCGACGCGGCGGGCCGGCGCGGCCGGGCGGCCGGGCGCCGGGGCCACGACCGTCGGTCGCCCGGCGGGGCTGGTCAGGGGTGACAAAGGACATCGGCTCTACTCTGGCATGCCGCGTCCGCGTCGGCTGTCCGACACCGGGCCACCAGGGCGTTTATTCGGGCTGATCGCATGTGACGCCGCCCGCGTCGGTCTAGCCTCGGCAACAGGGCCGTTACCCGCATCGCGGCAGCTGATGTCCGGAGGAAAGTCGTGAACGCTCCGTATCCACCGCCCCCACCGCCGCCGGCGGGCCGGGACCGCACCACCCTCTGGGGCGTGCTGGGCATCGTGACCGGGCTGCTCTGCTGCGGCATCCTCGGCATCGTCTTCGGCTGGTTGTCGATCCGCGACGCGCGACGGTACCGGCAGTCGCCCGTGTTGGGTTACCTGGCGATCGCCTTCGGGGTGCTGAACATCGTCGTCAGCCTGATCCTGCGGGCGACCGGAAACTACCCGTACTGGAACCGCTGAGAGGCCGACCTGGCGGTCGGCCTCTCAGCGACGGTCCGGTCCGTCAGCGGGCGGACATGATCTCGCGCATCAGCTTCGCGGTCTCGGTCGGCGTCTTGCCGACCTTCACGCCGACCGCTTCCAGCGCCGACTTCTTGGCGTCGGCCGTACCCGCCGAGCCGGAGATGATGGCACCGGCGTGCCCCATGGTCTTGCCCGGCGGGGCGGTGAAGCCGGCGATGTAGCCGACCACCGGCTTGGTGACGTTGGCCTTGATGAACTCGGCGGCCCGTTCCTCGGCGTCGCCGCCGATCTCACCGATCATCACGATGGCGTCGGTCTCCGGGTCGGCCTCGAACGCCGCCAGCGCGTCGATGTGCGTGGTCCCGATGATCGGGTCACCGCCGATGCCTACGCAGGTCGAGAAGCCGATGTCCCGCAGCTCGTACATCATCTGGTAGGTCAGCGTGCCGCTCTTGCTGACCAGGCCGATCCGGCCGGCACCGGTGATGTCGGCCGGGATGATGCCGGCGTTGGCGGCACCCGGGGAGGCGATGCCGGGGCAGTTCGGACCGATGATCCGGGTCTGCTCCCCCTTGGCCACGTTGTACGCCCAGAAGGCGGCGGTGTCGTGCACCGGCACGCCCTCGGTGATCACCACGGCCAGCGGGATCTCGGCGTCGATGGCCTCGACGACCGCGCCCTTGGTGAACTGCGGCGGTACGAAGATGACTGTGACGTCGGCACCGGTGTCCTTCATCGCGTCCGCGACGCTGGCGAAGACCGGCAGCTCGGTGCCGTCGAAATCGACGGTGCTGCCCGCCTTACGCGGGTTGACGCCACCGACGACGTTGGTGCCGGCGGCGAGCATCCGCCGGGTGTGCTTGGAACCCTCGGAGCCGGTCATCCCCTGGACGATGACCTTCGAGTCCTTGGTCAGCCAGATAGCCATGTCGTCAGACCCCCGCAGCCGCCAGCTCGGCGGCCCGCTCGGCCGCGCCGTCCATGGTGTCGACCCGCTCGATCAGCGGGTTGTTCGCGCCGTCGAGGATCGCCCGACCTTCCTCCGCGTTGTTGCCGTCGAGACGCACGACGAGCGGCTTGGTGACCTGCTCGCCGCGCTCCTTGAGCAGGTCCAGCGCCTGGACGATGCCATTGGCGACCGCGTCGCAGGCGGTGATGCCGCCGAAGACGTTCACGAAGACGCTCTTGACCGACGGGTCGGAGAGCACGATCTCCAGACCGTTGGCCATCACGGCGGCGCTCGCGCCACCGCCGATGTCGAGGAAGTTGGCCGGCTTGACGTTGCCGTGCCGCTCACCGGCGTAGGCGACCACGTCGAGCGTGGACATGACCAGGCCGGCGCCGTTGCCGATGATGCCGACCTCGCCGTCCAGCTTTACGTAGTTGAGGTCCTTCTCCTTGGCGGCCTGCTCAAGCGGGTCGACGGTGGCCTGGTCGACCAGGGCCTCGTGATCCGGGTGCCGGAAGCCGGCGTTCTCGTCCAGCGAGATCTTGGCGTCCAGCAGCAGCAGCTTGCCGTCCCTGGTCTTGGCCAGCGGGTTCACCTCGACCAGCGTGGCGTCCTCGGCGACGAACGCCTGCCACAGGCCGACCGCGATCTCGACGAGCTGGTCGGTGAGATCGGCCGGGAAGCCGGCGGCCTCGACAATTTCCCGCGCCTTCGCCTCGTCCACGCCCTTGACGGCGTCGATCGGGGCCTTGACGACCTTCTCCGGGGTCTCGGCGGCGACCTGCTCGATGTCCATGCCGCCGGCGACGCTGGCGATGCAGAGGAAGGTGCGGTTCGCCCGGTCGAGCAGGTACGAGAAGTAGTACTCCTCGGCCACGTCCGCAGTCACCGTGATCATGACCTTGTGGACCGTGTGGCCCTTGATGTCCATGCCGAGGATGTCGGTGGCGCGGGCCACCGTCTCCTCCGCGCCCTCGGCCAGCTTGACACCGCCGGCCTTGCCTCGCCCGCCTACCTTCACCTGCGCCTTGACGACCACCCGGCCGCCGAGGCGTTCGGCGATCGCGCGGGCCTCCTCCGGGGTCGTGGCGACGCCGCCGGCGAGCACGGGCAGTCCGTGCCGCTCGAACAGGTCCCGCCCCTGGTACTCGTACAGGTCCACGATTGCGCGTCCCGTCCCGTCTCCGCGGCGCACCGTCGCGCCGCCACCAGCGTATGGAAAGAAAACAGTGCAATGCCTGACATCAGTTGAAGTTGAGGCAGGCCATTGGGCGCAGCCTAGCGATGCCAGCACGGCCGGCAACCGAGCGGGTGCGCGGTGTGCGGTAATCCACAGCCGCACTCAACACTGTGTCACCGAGCCGCAGCGGAGCCCGCCGGTATCACCCGTTCGGGCGATCTTGCCCGACCCGGATCGCAGGTTCGGTGCGATGCGTAACCCCTCGCGAAAGCCGTCGTTGAGTCAGGTGTCGGCGCGCTGAGCAGCGCGAAGACACGAAAGCGGCCGATGCCCTGTCGGTCGAGGGGTGGCGGCGGGGCATCGTGCATAGAGGGGCCGGGCGTGTGAGGGGTGCGTCCGGCCCCTCCCCTTTCGTGTCCGCCGCCGGTTCACGTTCCGCGTCCACCGTCGGTCCACGGACGGACGCCGGGTCACCCGGGTGGCGGCGGCTCGCTCAGCCCACCGGCTGAGCGACGTTCTCCCGGACCCACTCCACGATGGACTGGGTCGTCGCACCCGGCGTGAAGATCTTGGCCACGCCGAGCTGCTCCAGTTCCGGCAGGTCGGCGTCGGGGATGATGCCCCCGCCGAAGACCACGATGTCCCGGGCGTCCCGCTCGTCGAGCAGCTCCAGCACCCGCCGGAACAGCGTCATGTGCGCGCCGGAGAGCACGGAGAGGCCGACCGCGTCGGCATCCTCCTGGATCGCGGTCTCCACGATCTGCTCCGGCGTCTGGTGCAGGCCGGTGTAGATGACCTCCATGCCGGCGTCCCGGAGGGCACGGGCCACCACCTTGGCGCCACGGTCGTGGCCGTCCAGGCCCGGCTTGGCGACGACGACCCGAACACGAGAGCTCATCTGCGCATCCCTTTCACCGGCTCTGCGGCATTCACCTGAACGAACGGTAACCCGCCCGGCCGGAACCGGGGAACGGGGGCGGGCCGATACCTGCGAGAACCCGGCGCCACCATTACCTCACACAGAGATACGGGTAGCGCGAGCAGAGTCAAGCGGGACGACTCCGCCGATCGGTCACGGTGCGCGACGAACGGCTGATAACCGGGGCACCCCTCCAGCACCCCGAGCCATGACAATCTCGGACGGATTCGGACAGAACGGAGCGGCGAATTCGGCGCTCCGGCTTGTGACTCGACTGCCGGTTGGCTAACGTGTGCACGGTTGTCATCAGGCCTACGGACGGGTGACGACGCGATTAACCGCCGTTCGGCCCCTGATCCGGACGGCCGGTCGACCGCATCGGAACCCCGACAACGGAGGGTATGCGTGCGCCAGCGCCTGTCGTCTGAGCCCGACCGATATCGCGGCCGCCGCCGCGTACCCACCCCCCCGAGAAGCCGCTACGCAGCGGTCGTCACCACCGCCTTCGTCGGCGCCGGTGTGGTGGCCCTGGGCGCCGGCGCACTGCCGGACGCCAAGAGCGTCAGCCCGTCGGTCCTCGACGAGCTGCGGCAGGCCTCGATCAGCAGCCAGGGCCTGGCGGACCGGGCCGACTCCGCCGAGCGGGCCTCCCGCGACAGCCGGGGCGGCTCGGAGATCGTCGAAGACTCCGGCGTCTGGCTGCTGCCCCTCCAGGGCTACGACTTCAAGTCCCCGTACGGCATCCGCTGGGGCAAGCTGCACACCGGCGTCGACCTGGTCGCCCCCGAGGGGACGCCGTACGTCGCGATCCACGAGGGCACGGTCACCAAGGCCGGCTGGTTCGGCGGCTACGGCTACGCCGTCATCGTCCAGCACGCCGACGGCAGCGAGGCCATCTACGGCCACTCCTCCGAGCTGAGCGTCCGCGAGGGTCAGCAGGTCAAGGCTGGCGACCAGCTCGGCCTGGTCGGCAACACCGGCCACTCGTACGGCTCCCACCTGCACCTGGAGATCCATGTCAAGGGCGAGCCGCTCGACCCGGTGCCGTGGCTGGTGGAGCGCGGAGTGGACATCAAGCTGCAAACCGAGGCAGTTTACAGCGAGGTAATCGAGGACTGACGCCTCGTAACGCCCGTTGGCCGCCCGGATCGATCGATCCGGGCGGTTTTGCGTTGCCCTGGAAGCACGAAAGTGTCCCACCTCACAGCTGCAACTGTGGCGGACGCCACCGGGCATCGAGGCCGCCGGATCGGTCATCGGGCACAACCGCGCACAGAGCCGGACAGCCGCAGCGACCCGCCACCGGCACCGGCCCCACCCCGATACCCCGGGCCGAGGGGACCGACACCAGGATTTCGAGGTCACGTACCACTCGATCCAGTGAGGTCCCGTCGTGCAGGACGACAGCTCCACCCCGAACCGGAACATCCCCGACGCCCCGGCCCGGCACCGGCGCCGCATCGGCTCGCGCGGCCGTTATCTCGTCGTCGGTGCGGTCGCCCTGGTCGGGCTCGGCCTTGGCGGTGTCGCCGTGGCCGGCCGCGGCGACCGTCCCGCCCCCAGCCCGGTCGCCCTCGACGCGCAGGCCCGGGCCGAGGCCGCCGACCGCGCCGACCGGTCGGCCCGCGAACCGGTCACCTCCGCCACGCCGGCGGCCAGCCCGACGCCATCGGCGAGCCCGACCACGAGCGCCAGCCCGACCGCGAAACCGAGCCCGAAGGCCAGCAAGACCACGAAGGCCGCGCCGAAGCCGAAGGCGACCAAGAGCGCGGCTCCGAAGTCCTCCTGGGTGATCCCGATGGCCGGTGCCACAATCACCTCGTGCTACGGCCCCCGCTGGGGCACCCTGCACGCCGGCATCGACTTCGCGCTGCCCGCCGGCACCCCGGTCCGGGCCGCCTTCGGGGGCACCGTGACCAAGGCCGGCGACGTCGGCGACGGGTACGGCATCTCGGTCGTCATCGACCACGGCAACGGCTACCTCACCCACTACGCCCACCTGAGCACCGCCAAGGTGAGCGTGGGCGGGAAGGTCACCACCGGGCAGACCATCGGCCTGGAGGGCTCCACGGGCGACTCCACCGGCCCGCACCTGCACTTCGAGGTGCATCAGGGGCAGATGTGGAACCAGATCGACCCGGCGCCCTTCCTCCGCGCCCGGGGCATCGACGTGGCCTGCTGAGCCGCTGGCCGCTCAGATCTTCTCGACGGGGGCGTGCCGGAGCACCAGCCAGAGGGTCTGGTCGCCGAAGTCGATCTGGGCCCGGGCGCCGGGGCCGTGCCCCTCCACGGCCAGCACCCGGCCCAGCCCGTACCGCTGGTGGTTCACCCGGTCCCCGGCGGCGACCTTCGGGCCCTGCGGCAGTTCGCTCGCGGTGGAGAGCCGACTGCCGTCGACGCCGAGCTTGCGCGCCAGCTGGACGGCTCTCGGCGTACCCCCGGTGAAGCCGCCGCCGGCCCGCTCGCCGCGACCGCCCACGCCGCCACCAGTACCGCTCCAAGAGGTGTACGACCCCTCGGTCCGCTCCCAGCGGACCAGCTCGGGCGGCAGCTCCTCGACGAACCGGGACGGCGGGTTGTAGGCCGGTTGGCCCCAGGCCGAGCGGGTCACCGCCCGGGAGAGGTAGAGCCGCTGCCGCGCCCGGGTGATGCCGACGTACGCCAGCCGCCGCTCCTCCTCCAGCTCCCGGGTGTCGCCAAGCGACCGCAGATGCGGGAAGACGCCGTCCTCCAAGCCGGTCAGGAAGACCACCGGGAACTCCAGCCCCTTCGCGGTGTGCAGCGTCATCAGGGTGACCACGCCCTGGTGGTCGGGGTCGTCCGAGGGCACCTGGTCGGCGTCGGCGACCAGCGCGACCTGCTCCAGGAAACCCGCCACGGTGGCGCGCTGGCCCTCCGCCGCGGTCGCCTCGACCCGTTCGGTGTACTCGCGGGCGACGCTTACCAGCTCCTGAAGGTTGTCGAGCCGCCCGGCGTCCTGCGGATCGAGGCTCTCCTCCAGCTCGGCCAGGTAGCCCGAGCGGGCCAGCACCGCCTCCAGGACCTCCTCCGGAGTGCCGTCGACGGCCAACTCCCGAGCGGAGTCGAGCAGCGCCACGAACTCGGCGATGCCGTTGGCCGCCCGGGTGGAGATGCCCGGCGCGTCCTTGGCCCGCCGCAGCGCCGCACCGAAGGAGATCCGGTCGCGACCGGCCAGCGCCTCCACGCACGCCTCGGCGCGCTCGCCGATGCCCCGCCGCGGCGTGTTGAGGATCCGCCGGAGGCTGACCGTGTCGTCGTCGTTGACCACCGCGCGCAGGTAGGCCAGCGCGTCGCGGACCTCCTTGCGCTCGTAGAAGCGCACTCCACCGACGACCTTGTACGGCAGACCGAGCCGGATGAACACCTCCTCGAAGACCCGGGACTGCGCGTTTGTGCGGTAGAAGACCGCCACGTCACCCGGGCGGGCCTGGTCCGCGTCGACCAGCCGGTCGATCTCCCGGGTGACCCAGTCCGCCTCGGCGTGCTCGGTGTCGGCCACGTACGCGACGATCGGTTCACCGGCCCCGGCGTCGCTCCACAGTCGCTTCGGCTTGCGGGAGGTGTTGCGGTCGATCACCGCGTTCGCCGCGTTCAGGATGGTCTGGGTGGAGCGGTAGTTCTGCTCCAGCAGGATGGTGCGGGCATCGGTGAAGTCGCGTTCGAACTCGAGGATGTTGCGGATCGTCGCGCCCCGGAAGGCGTAGATCGACTGATCGGCGTCGCCGACCACGCACAGCTCCGCCGGCTCGAGCCCCTCGGTGCCGGAGACCAACTCCTTGATCAGGACGTACTGCGCGTGGTTGGTGTCCTGGTACTCGTCGACCAGCACGTGCCGGAACCGGCGCCGGTAGGTCTCGGCGACGTGCGGATGCGACTGGAGCAGGTGCACCGTCGTCATGATCAGGTCGTCGAAGTCGAGCGCGTGCGCCTCGCGCAGCCGCCGCTGGTAGAGCGCGTACGCCTCGGCCAGCGCCCGCTCGTTGGGCCCGGTGGCCCGGGCGGCGAAGGTCTCCGGGTCGACCAGCTCATTCTTCAGGTTGGAAACCTGGGCGGCCAGACCGCGCGCCGGGTAGCGCTTCGGGTCCAGGTCGAGTTCGCGGGCGACCAGCTGCATCAGCCGGCGCGAGTCGTCGGCGTCGTAGATCGAGAAGGTCGACTTGAGGCCGGCGTGCTCGTGCTCGGCCCGCAGGATCCGGACGCAGGCGGAGTGGAAGGTGGAGACCCACATCAGCCGGGCCCGCGGACCGACCAGGGCGGCCACCCGCTCCTTCATCTCACCGGCGGCCTTGTTGGTGAAGGTGATCGCGATGATCTCGCCGGGGTGCACGTCCCGGGCGGCGAGCAGGTACGCGATCCGGTGGGTCAGCACCCTGGTCTTGCCGGAGCCGGCACCGGCGACGATCAACAGCGGCGAACCCGCGTGGGTGACCGCGTCCCGCTGGGGACCGTTGAGGCCCTCGACCAGTTGCAGCGGATCGAGGCGACCAGGCGCGGGCCGGTGCGCCGGCAGCGCCCGCGCGGACTCGGACGGGGACGCGGGAATGTCGAAGAGAGGATGCATCGCACGCCGAGTCTATGCCGCGCCCCGGACATCCCCCGCCCGGCTCGGCCACCGTGCAAGGAAGGGCCCCCTGTTAACGCCTCCGGTAGAGGAAGGGCCCCTTCTTAACGGTTCTCCTTGCGAGCCCCGGGCTCGGGCGGCATACTCAACGGCGTGTTCGACCAGCGCTGCTACTTTTTCTACGGCTCCGGGAGTCCGGCAGCCGTGGGTCGCGCCTGATCGACAAGACCTACGAAAGCCCCGGGCTCCTCGGAGTCCGGGGCTTCTTCGTCCCGGGATCCGGGCACCGGGCACCAGACCGTGAGAGGTACCCGAAGATGACAGACGTGATGGAGCAGAGCGGAGCCCAGGCCGGTTCCGGCCCGACCTCGACTGGCAGCGGCCCGGCCGACAGCCCCGGCACCGAGCCGGGCAACCCGGGCACCGGCACCACGGAACCGATCGCCGCCGCCCGGATCGCCGAGATCCGGGTACGGATCGACGAGATCGACCGTACCCTCATCGAGCTGTGGCAGGAGCGGGCCGCGCTGTCCCGCGAGGTCGGTGCGACCCGGATGGCCTCCGGCGGGACCCGGCTCGTGCTCTCCCGGGAGCAGGAGATCCTGGAGCGTTTCCGCTCCGAACTCGGCGCCGACGGCACCCAGCTCGCCCTGCTGCTCCTGCGCGCCGGTCGCGGTCCACTCTGACCGCCACACCACTCTCCGGTACGTCCGCACCCGCCGAGCCTGCGCCCAGGCCGCCCGTAGACCAGGGCCGCAAGCCGGGCGCGGAGCGCGCCTGGCACCAGGGCGCAGCATGGCACCGGGCCGCGACCCGCGACATGGGACGGGGGCGCGACATGGGACCGGGGCGCGACATGGGACGGGGGGCGCGACATGGGACCGGGGCGCCGGCCGTTGATGACGGCCGACGCCCCGGATCACTGAGGAGGCACTACCTTCACCGCCGTTCCCGGTATGGATGGTCGGGTCCGACGGTGTCTTTGGGGCTACTCCGTCGCGTGCACCACGTCGCGTACCTCCGCGAAGTGGCAGGCGCTCGGGTGGCCGGACTTGTCCCGGATCTGAAGGAGCGGCTCCTGCTCGGCGCAGATGTCCTGGGCCTTCCAGCAGCGGGTGCGGAATCGGCAGCCCGACGGCGGGTCGGCCGGCGACGGCACATCGCCGGTCAGCACGATCTGGTCCCGGTGCCCGCGCAGCTTCGGGTCCGGCACCGGCACCGCGGAGAGCAGTGCCTGGGTGTACGGGTGGGTGGGGCTCTCGTAGATCTCGTCCTCGGTGCCGATCTCGACGATCTTGCCGAGGTACATGACCGCGACCCGGTCGGCGATGTGCCGGACCACCGACAGGTCGTGGGCGATGAAGATGTACGACAGGCCCAGCTCGTCCTGGAGCTTCTCCAGCAGGTTGATCACCTGCGCCTGGATGGAGACGTCCAGGGCCGACACCGGCTCGTCACAGAGGATGATCTCCGGGTTGAGCGCCAGGGCCCGGGCGATGCCGATCCGCTGCCGCTGACCGCCGGAGAACTGGTGCGGATACCGGTTGATGTGGTCGGGGTTGAGACCGACCAGCTCCAGCAGCTCCTGCACCTTGCCCCGCCGCTCGCCCTTCGGCACCACGTCCGGGTGCACCTGGAACGGCTCACCGATGATGTCGCCGACGGTCATCCGGGGGTTGAGCGAGGTGTACGGGTCCTGCATCACCAGCTGGATGTTGCGCCGGCCACGCCGACGCTCCTCGCCACCGACCTTTGACATGTTCTTGCCCTGCACGAACAGGTCACCGGAGGTCGGCGTCTCCAGCCCGACCAGCATCCGGGCCAGCGTGGACTTGCCGCAGCCGGACTCGCCCACGATGCCGAGCGTCTCACCCCGGCGCAGTTCGAGGTTGACCCCGTCCACCGCGCGTACCGCGCCGTACTGCTTCTTGAAGACGATTCCCCGGGTCAGTGGGAAGTGCTTGACCAGGTTTCTGGTCTCCAGCACCAGATCACTCATCGCCCTTGACCTCCTTCCAGAAGTGGCAGGCGGCCGTCCGGCTCGGCGACACCTGGTACAACGGCGGCGCGGGATCCTTCCGGCAGACCTCCTGGGCGTACCGGCACCTGGGGTTGAACGCGCAACCCGGCGGGATGTTGGTAAGTACCGGCGGCAGGCCCTTGATGGCGCTGAGTTCCTGACCCTTGAGGTCCAGGCGCGGGATCGACTCCAGCAGACCCTTGGTGTACGGGTGAGCCGGGCTGGCGTAGATGTCGTCCACGCCGGCTTCCTCGATGACCCGGCCGGCGTACATGACCGAGATCCGGTCGGCCACGTCGGCCACCACACCCATGTCGTGGGTGATCAGCACCAGGCCCATGTTCCGTTCCCGCTGCAACTCCGCCAGCAGCGCCATGATCTGGGCCTGCACCGTCACGTCCAGCGCGGTGGTCGGCTCGTCGGCGATCAACACCTCGGGGTCGAGGGCCAACGCCATCGCGATCATGACCCGCTGCCGCATGCCGCCGGAGAACTGGTGCGGGTAGTCGTTCACCCGCTGCTTGGCCGCCGGAATCTTGACCAGGTCGAGCAGTTCGACGGCGCGCGCCTTGGCGTCCTGGCGGGACATCCCCCGGTGCTTGCGGAACAGCTCGGCGAGCTGGAACCCGACGGTGAAGACCGGGTTCAGCGCGGAGAGCGCGTCCTGGAAGATCATCGCGATCCGGTTCGCCCGCACCTTGCGGCGTTCGGACTCCGGCAGCTTGAGCAGGTCGACGCCGCGGTAGAGGATCTGCCCACCGGTGATGAAGCCGGGTGGCGTGTCCAGGATGCCCATGATCGCCTGGGCGGTCACGCTCTTGCCGCAACCGGACTCACCGAGGATCGCCCGGGTCTCGCCGGCTCGCAGGTCGAAGCTCACCCCGTTGACGGCGTGCGCGACACCGTTGCGGGTACGGAACTCCACGTGCAGGTCCTTGACCTGCAACGGCAACGCGTTCGGATCGACGCCCGTCAGCGCGTCCAGCTTGACGTTCACGTCAGTGCTCATGGTTCGCTCGCTCATGCGACTCACCGGAACTTCGGGTCGAGGGCGTCACGCAGGGCGTCACCCATGAGGATGAAGGACAGCACCGTGCCCACCAGCAGACCGCAGGGGAAGAGCAGCAGCCACGGGTCCTCCAGGAAGTAGACCTGGTGGGCGCTGATCATGATGCCCCAGGACTGCGCGGGCGGCTGAAGGCCGACGCCGAGGAAGGTCAGCGTCGCCTCCGCGGCAACGAACGAGCCGAGCACGATGGTGGCGTACACAAGCATCGGGGCGATCGCGTTGGGCAGGATGTGCCGGAACATCACCCGACCGTTGCGGGCCCCGACCGCCTTCGCGGCGTGCACGTAGTCCAGGTCCTTGGACGAGATCACGCTGCCTCGGATGATCCGGGCGATGGTCGGCCAGGCCAGCAGGAAGAGCACCAGGCTGATGGTCCAGATGTTCTGCCGCTTGATCACGGTGAGGAAGACGATCGCGCCGAGCAGGAACGGCAGCGAGAAGAAGATGTCCATCACCCGGGAGATGACGGTGTCCACCCAGCCGCCGTAGTAGCCGGCGAGCAGGCCGAGCAGGCCACCGACGATCACGATCGCGGAGGTCGCCATCATCGCGATCACCATCGACGGGCGGGCCCCGTAGATCGCGTGCGCGTAGTAGTCGCAGCCGAGGATGTCGGTGCCGAACAGGTGCTCGGCGCTCGGCGAGAGCCGCGACCGGTTGGTGTTGCAGTCGCGCGGATCCTGACTGGTCCAGAGCCACGGGAAGGCCGCCATGGAGCCGACCACGAGGATGTAGAGGAACGCGATCACGAAGACCGGGTCGCGCACCAGCTGCCGGCGAGCGTCCGCCCACAGGCTGGCGCTGCGCTCCTTCCCGCCGGTGGCGGGCCGATCCGGCGTCGGGCCGTCGCCGCCGACCGGCGCGCCACCGAC
Organism: Micromonospora sp. PRAS1; assembly: GCF_059553435.1. Classification (NCBI taxonomy): domain Bacteria; kingdom Bacillati; phylum Actinomycetota; class Actinomycetes; order Micromonosporales; family Micromonosporaceae; genus Micromonospora; species Micromonospora sp. PRAS1. The sequence continues at coordinate 11,478 of NZ_JCANNB010000043.1, read as the reverse complement.
CGCGGTACCTGCGCTCGTCAGATCACTCATGCCGGCACCCCGCTCCGCTCCGTGCCGCCATGAGGCAGCGCCGCACTGGGCCGGACGATTCGCTCGCTCATGTCCACACCTCGTTTCGCTCTGCCCTGCCCTGGGCGGGGATCTCCCGCCGGTCACTCGCCATGGCGCCGTCACTCATAGCGGATCCTCGGGTCGAGCACCGCGTACAGGAGGTCCACCAGCAGGTTGGCGAGCAGGACGACAAGCACCAGCATGGTCACCACGCCGATCACCACCGACGACTCGCCGGTCCGGGCGGACATGGTCACCAGCCGGCCGATGCCGGGCACGTTGAAGATCGTCTCGGTGACCACGGCACCGGCCATCGCCGCACCGATGTCGACACCCAGGAAGGTGATCACCGGGATCAACGAGTTGCGCAGCGTGTGCACGCCGATCACCCGCTTGTTGGTCAGCCCCTTGGCCTTGGCCGTCCGGACGTAGTCGGCCCGGATGTTCTCCATGATGCTGGTCCGGGTGAGCCGGGCGGTAGTGGCCAGCGAGACCGCGCCGAGCACCATGCCCGGGATGATCAGGCTGGCGAACGGGTAGTCGGGCTTGAAACCAGGGGTGAAGACGCCGACGGAGATCACGTCGGGGATCCAGTCCTGCCCCCGCAACACGTTCCCGAACTTGACCCCGACGAACTCCCGAACCACCACACCGAGCACGAAGATCGGCACCGAGATGATGAAGACCGTGCTGATCTTCACCAGGTTGTCCGCGAAGCTGCCGCCGCGCAGGCCGGCCCAGACGCCGGCGGCGATGCCGACGACCGCCTCGAAGATGATCGCGATCAGCAGCAGCTTGAGGGTGAACGGGATGGCGTCGGCCACCAGTTCGGTGACCTCCCGCTGGCGCAGGTTGATGCCGAAGTCGAAGTGGAAGAAGATGCCCTGCAACCGGTCCAGGAAGAGCCCGAAGCAGGGGTTCCCCCGCTCGTCCAGGCAGGGGTCGCCGTAGCCGAGACGCTCGGTTACCGCTTGCAGCAGGGCGGGCGGTGGGGTCCGGTCACCGAAGAGCGCCCGGACGGGGTTCCCGCTGAACTGGATCGCCAGCGAGGTGATGTAGTGAAGCAGGAACATGGTGCCCAGCACGGTCGGGATGAACTGGAGCAACCGTCGAATGACGTAGCGCCCCATCGCGGGGTCTCCTCTCGGCGCTGACGTGGCGGCAACGATCACCCTGGTGGGGTGACCGTTGCCGCCACGTCGTGTTACGGCTGGTTCAGGAGGCTGGGGCTCAGTTCTGCTTCAGCGAGGTCGCGCCGTAGTCAGCGTCCGCGACGGCGTTCCACACGAACTGGTCCACGTTCTCGCTGTAGATGGCCGCTTCCTTACGCCACCACATCGGGATGACCGGCAGGTCCTCGGCGAGGAGATCCTCGGCCTGCTGGTAGAACGGGATGGCGGCCTGCATCGAGTCGGCCGAGTCGCCCTGCGTCATCAGCGCGTCGAACTGCTCGTTCTTGTAGCCCGAGTTGTTGCTGCCCGCGGAGGAGCCGTACAGCGGGTACAGGAAGGTCTCCAGGAACGGGTAGTCCGGGCCCCAGCCGAGGCGGTACGGACCGGTGAACTTCTTCTGGTCCGCGGTCTCGAGGTACTCGGCGAACTGCAGGTTGACCTTCAGCTCGTAGTCGATGCCCAGGGCGGCCTTGATCTGGTCGCCGACCGCCTGGAGCCAGGCGTCGTGGCCGGCACCGGCGTTGGCCCACAGGATCAGCTTCTTGCCGGCCGGCCAGCCGCCGGCCTCGTCGAGCAGCTGCTTGGCCTTGGCCGCGTCCGGGGTGCAGTACTGGCAGATGTTCTCCCGGCCGCCCTCGAAGCTCGGGGCGACGAAGCCACTGGCCGGGGCGAACCGGCCGTCGAAGACGGCGTCGATGATCGACTGGCGGTCGATCGACAGGGAGATGGCCTGGCGGATCCGCTTGTCCTTGAAGTCATCGTTGTAGAGCGGGAAGCCGACGTAGGTGAAGCTGTCACCGGCCAGTTCGAACATCCGGTCGCCGTACTGCTGCTTGGCCTCCTTGTAACGGGCCGGCGGCAGGGTGTACATCACGTCCAGCTCGCCGGCCTGGAAGGCGGCGTAGCCGGCGTCGACGTCGGCGAAGATGCGGTACTCGATGCGGTCCGGCTTGCCGGCCTCGCCCTGCCAGCTGTCGCTGCGGTTCAGGTTGATGGCGACGTTGTGCTGCCAGCTACCGTCGATCTTGTACGGGCCGTTGCCGATCGGGGTCTCGTTGCACTTGGCGATGTCGTCGACGCACGCCTGGGCCATCGGGAAGAAGCCCGGGTAGCCGATCGTGGTCGGGAAGCCGGAGAAGGGCGCGTCCAGCTCGACGGTGAAGGTGAGGTCGTCGACCTTCTTCAGGCCGGCGAGCTCCTTGGCCTTCGGCTCCGGGGCCTTCTGCGGGCCGTCGCCGTCCGGGTCCTCGGACTGGACGTCCTTGACGCCGGCGATCCGCTTCATGAAGTAGCCGTTGTTCTGGGCGTTCGGCCCGTACGCGGCGAAGTTCCACGAGCGGATGAAGGCGTCGGCGTTGACCGGCTCGCCGTTGTCGAAGGTGTAGCCGCTCTTGATCTTGATCGTCCAGAGCTTCTGGTCGTCCGACTCGACCGACTCGGCGATGTCCATCTCGACCGCGGAGGTCTCGGCGTTGTACTTGACCAGACCACGGTACAGCTGACGGATCACGTACAGCGACGGCTCGTCATCACCGCCGGAGGGCGTCAGGAACGCCGGCTCCGCGTTGTAGACACGCAGCGTGCCGCCGGCCGCGCCGGCGTCATCGTCGTTGTCGCCTCCGCCGCCACAGGCGGTGGCCAACATGGCGGTGGCGGTCGCCGCGACCGCCACCTTCAGGAATTTCCCGCGCATGGGAGTGCCTCCTCAGGGCGCTCGGCTCACGAGGGGGTGTGAGGTGCCTGCCACTGTGACACCCGATGCGCCCAAGCCGGAAGGCGTGTTATCAAGCCGATACCCGCCCGGGACGGGGTCGACATCCACCTGGAGTCGCTTTCAGCGCCCGCCGGACGCATGGTATGAGCTGGCCGTCAACGCATTTTTGCGCCTGAACGGCCGATTGGCAGGGCGGTCCCGACGGGCCACGGCAACGCCCGGATTCCCGACGTGAGTAGCACCACTCCCAACGGGATGTTACCCGAACGGACGAGGCCATCTCCAGCCGGGCGGCCGAGCTGGTCGCCCGGCTGATCAGCCCGCCGACCGGGCCGGAGTCACACCAGCCGTCGATCCGCCGCCCACCGGGACAGCTCGTACCGGTTGGACATCTGGAGCTTGCGGAGCACGTTGGAGACGTGCGTCTCGACGGTCTTGATCGAGATGTACAGCTCCCGGGCGATCTCCTTGTACGCGTACCCCCGGGCGAGCAGCCGCAGCACCTCGCGTTCCCGGTTGGTCAGCTGGTCCAGCTCCGGATCGGCCACCGGGGCGTCCGGCCGGGCCGCGAAGGCGTCCAGCACGAACCCGGCCAGCCGCGGGCTGAACACGGCATCACCGTCGGCCACCCGGCGGATCGCCGCGGCCAGTTCGTCCGGCGAGATGGTCTTGGTGACGTACCCCCGGGCACCGGCCCGGATCAGCCCGATCACGTCCTCGGCGGCGTCGGAGACGCTGAGCGCCAGGAAGCGCACCTGCGGGTGACTGCGGCGCATCGCCTCCAGCACCGCCCGGCCGCCGCCGTCGGGCATGTGCACGTCGAGCAGGACGACGTCCGGCACGGTGGCCGCGATCCGGCTGACCGCCTCGGCCACCGTGCTCGCCTCACCCACCACCTCGACGTGGGCGCCCAGCTCGGCGCGTACGCCCGCGCGGAACATGGCGTGGTCGTCGACCAGGAACACCCGCAGCCGCTGCGGCTCGGTGCCCGCCGGGTCGACCGGTTGCGTCGACTGCTCAGCCATCATCTGTCCCTTTCCGCTGTGGCCGACTCCCGGGTGATCGGCAGGATCAACCGGACCTCGGTCCCCTCCCCCGGCTCGGAGCGGATCTCCGCCCGGCCGCCGTGCCGCTTCATCCGCCCGACGATCGAGCCCCGCACACCGTGCCGGTGATGCTCCACCGTATCGGGATCGAAGCCCACCCCCCGGTCCCGTACGAAGGCGCTGACCTGCTCGGGTTCCACCTCGGCGTACAGGGAAATGGTCTGCACCCCGGCGTGGCGTGCGGCGTTGACCAACGCCTCGCGGGCCGCGGCGACCAGCGCACCGATCCGCTCGTCGGTCTCCCGGTCACCGACCACCACGGTCTCCACGGTGATCGCGAAGGTGTCCTCGACCTCGGCGGCGGCCTGCTCCAGAGCAGCCGCGAAACGTTCGGTGGGCGACGCGGTGGGTTTGTAGAGCCAGTTGCGCAACGACCGCTCCTGACCACGGGCGAGTCGCTGCACCGTCTTGACGTCGCTGGCGTTGCGCTGGATCAGGGCGAGGGTGTGCAGCACCTGGTCGTGCACCATGGCCGCCAGTTCAGCCCGCTCCTGTTCGCGGATGCGTCCCTCCCGCTCCGAACGGAGCTGGTTCCAGGTCCGCCAGAGCACCGGCGCGGCCACCACTCCGACGCCGGCCAGCCCGACCAGCGCGAAGATCACACCATTGACCACGGCATCCAGGTTCTGCGCCGGGGAGTAGACGGCCGCGACCCCGATGATGCCGACCGCGACCAGCACCCCGCCGCCGACGAAGCGGAGCACGAAGGCCCGCCGGTCGCTCTCCTCGATCACCGCGCCGAGCCAGGGCACCGGCATCGACTCGCCCCACTGCCGCCGCCGCTCCGGCGCGGACTGGTGCCAGATCACCCCGGCGCCGACCGCGATGATGGCGACCAGCCAGCCCGCCGTGCCGGCCGCGCCGATCGAGTCGAAGACCAGAACCTGGATCAGCAGTACGCCGAGGCCGATCGCGACGAAGGGCAGCAGTTGCCCGATGTCGCGGCGGGGCGGTACGGCGGTGTCACCGGGGCGTACCGGGACCACGGCCCAAAAGGCCGCGTAGAGCAGCAGGCCGAGCCCGCTCAACCCGAGCAGCACCATGAACGCGACCCGGACCCGGATCACCGGTACACCGAGATGCTCGGCGATGCCGGCGGCCACCCCGGCCGCCATCCGGTGCTCCGGAGCGCGGTAGAGGCGGGGTGGCTGGCTGACTGCGCTGATCGTGGGCTCCCTGGTCAGGACGGGGCGGGCGACTCGATGTGACCCGCTCCGATCGTCACACGTGGCGTGGTCGGCCGACCACGGGGACGCCCCCGACATTCCGGGACGCCGGATCTCAGGGTGGGGTCAGGGTCGCCTCCGGAGGTCGCTCGGGCACCCGGCCCAGCAGGATCGGAGGCATGACCGACGATGCTGCCCAGCGGCCGGGGCCGACGGAGCCGGAATCGACGCCGGCCACGCCCGCCGAGCCGGCCGCGCCCGAATCGCCCGGCGCCCCGGAGGAGACCGCGGCATCGGGTGCGACCGAAGCGACCGCCACCGCGCCGCCGGCCGGTGGTGCCACGACCGGAGCACCGCCGCCGCGAGCGGACGACCCGACGGGCACACCACCGCCGGGGTCCGGGGCGGGGGCGGCCTTCGGGAGCGCCGGTTTCACCTCGCGGTACGGGCTGGTCCGTCCCCGCGACGGCCGCTACCTGGCCGGCGTGTGCGCCGCCGTCGGTCGGGCCACCAACACGGATCCGGTGCTCTGGCGGGTGCTGCTCGCGGTGCTGGGCTTCTTCGGCGGCGTCGGCATCCTGGTCTACGTCGCCGCCTGGCTGATCATCCCGAACGAGGGCGACACCGCCTCGCCTGTCGAATCCATGCTGGGCCGGGGCCGTTCCAGCATGTCCCCGATCACGGTGATCGTGCTCAGCATCCTGGTGGCGGTGAGCTTCGGCTACATCGTCACCGACGCGTTCCGCGCGGTGCTGCTCGGCGCGGCCATCCTGGTCGGCGGCGCGCTGCTGCTCAACCGCCAGCAGCGGGAACCACGCCCGGGCGGGCCGCCGAACGCAGCATGGGCCGCGCCGAACGCGCCATGGCCCGCGCCGACCGGCCCGGTGCCGCCCGCCACGCCAACCGCCCCGGTGGCGTCGGGCACACCGGCCGGGCCGGTGCCGCCGATCAGCTATCCCGCCCCGGCGGCGTACGAGTCGCCGCCCGTCGGCGGCGTCCCGGCCACGACCACGGTGCCGGCCACCCTCCCGCCGTACCTCCCGACCACGACCCTCCCGCTGTCGGGAGCCCCGGCTGCCGGCCAACCCGAGGAGCCCACCCTGAACCTGCCTCCGGCACCGGCGTGGCCGTCGACCGGCGCCCCGGCCGCGCCGCCCGCCGCACCGGTCTACCGTCCCCCGTTCGCCCCGCACGGCCCGTACGCCGGGCAGACCGCGCAGGCGCCACCACCGGTCCCTCCCAGACCGCCCAAGCCACCCAAGAAACCCCGCGAGCGCTCCGCCCTCGGCGCGGTCACCTTCTCGTTGATCTTCGTTGCGCTGGGTGTGGTCGGGATCCTCGACCTGCTCGACGTGTTCCGGGTCGGCGCCTCCGGCTACTTCGCCGCGGCACTCGCCGTGATCGGTCTGGGCCTGCTCGTGGGTACCTGGTTCGGCCGGGCCCGCTGGCTGATCGCGCTCGGCCTGGTGACCGCCGCCGCGTTGGGCGTGGCCACCATCGCCGAGTCGTACGACCGGGTCCGCGGGGTGGACGGCGCGGTCACCTGGGCACCGAACGACCACCGCGAACTCGCCGTCCGGTACGAGCAGAGCTTCGCCAGCGCGCTGCTCGACCTGCGGGCGGTCGACTTCGACCAGCAGGACACCGAGATCACCGTGGTCATCAACTTCGGCGAGGCCAGAGTGGTGGTGCCGCCGAACGTGGACGTCACCGCCGTGACGCAGATAAGCGCCGGGGAGGCCAAGGTCTTCGGCCAACGCACCGCCGGGCTGGACAATCCGCTCGCGGAGATCGTCGACCTGGGCGCGGACGGGGCCGGCGGCGGAAAGCTGCGCCTCAACCTGCACATCAACGCCGGACATATGGAGGTGACCCGGTGAGGGTCCACCGCACCGACCTGGTGTCCTTCGCCTTCGGGCTGCTCTTCGTCGCGCTCGCCGCCTGGTGGCTGCTCGCCCAGCTGCTCGGTCTCGTGCTGCCGCCGGTCGGTTGGTTCCTGGCCGGCGGGCTGATCCTGATCGGCGGGCTCGGCCTGATCGGCGCCCTGAGTTCCAATCGCTACGCCGCCAAGCCGCAACCGCCCGCCCCGGCCGAGCCGGACCCGGCCAGCCGGCAACCGTCCGCCCCGGTCGAGCCGGACCCCACCGGTCCGGAGACGGTGGGTCCCGTCGAGCCGGAGCCGTGGGCAACCAGCGGCCCGGAGACGCCGGAACCGGGCAGTTCCTCCTGGTCGGTCGCCACCGAGCCGGAGCCGACCGACGTCGAGCCGCGCGCCACGTCCCAGCCGGGTGCCGAGCGTACGCTCGACCTCTCCACCGGGGACGAAGCGCCGCCGGGGCAGCGCGGGTCGGCATCCTGACCACGCCGCAGCCGGTCGCCTGTGGCGGCGCAGCGGTCGGTCGGCCCGACGGCTGACCATGCGGCTGCGGTCGCTGGCCGCCTATGCTGGCCGTTGTGCCTCCGCCGTCCCCGGCCAGCTCGCGCCGCGGGGCATCCCTCGCGGGTCGCCGCCTCGTGCGAGCCGGCCGGCGGGGGCCGAACCCGCCGGGCGGCGATCTCGCGTCAGTCGCCTCTACCTCGTCAGGAGCCCGTTCGACATGAGCCAGTCCCCCGCCGTGCGCGCCCCCGGTGGTTCCGGTTCGGCCCGCCTCGGCGAGCGCGCCGCCCGTACCCTCGTCTCCGAACTCGCCCGGATCAACGCCCCGAAGGCCGCTCTGCTGGTCGGCGCGGCACCGGAGTCCGCCGTACTGGCCGCCGCGTTCGAAGCGCTGCTGCCCGGCGACACCCTCACCGTGGTCCCGGTCGACCGGGTCAGCGCCACGGCGCTACGGGAACACGTCACCGCGCAGGGCCGCTGGATCGCCGACCGGGTACGCGTGGTGGAGAGCCTCGCCGAGGCCGAGCCGGCCGCGGTGGTGGTCGCCGGCGAGGCGTACGTCGGGTCGGCCGACGAGACGCGTGCCGCCATCGAGACGCTCACCAAGTACCTGACCGACGGTGGCGTGCTAAGCGTGGCCACCGCCGTCGCCCGGACCGCCGGTGCCGCCGCCGAGTTGGACCGCCAGGGTGCGCTGCACGGCGTCGGCAGCGATCTGGTGCTGCGCAACTCCCCGCCGGTACGGGTGTACCGGCTCCGCTTCACCCCGGCGGAGGCCAGCACGGCGGAGCACCTCGCCCCGGCCTATCGCCCGTCGAGCGTCCCGGTCACCCGGGACATGCACATCGACTCCAACGGGGTGGCCGCCGCCGGCATCGCCCTCGGGCTGGCCGCGCTGACCCGGCTGGCCCGGCCGAAGTCGAAGCTCTGGCTGCTGCCCGCGCTGGCCGCCGCACCGGTGGCAGCCTTCTTCCGGGACCCGGAGCGGGACGTACCGGAGGACCCGTCGGCCGTGGTAGCCGCTGCGGACGGTCAGGTGCTGTCGGTCCAACGCCTGCACGACGAGCGGTTCGGCGACGGCGAGTTCCTGCGGGTCGCGGTCTTCCTGTCCGTGCTCGACGTGCACGTCAACCGTTCGCCGGTGGCCGGCAAGGTGGTGGACTACTTCGTCGCGGACGGCGGGTTCGTCAACGCGATGAAGCCGGACGCCGAGCACAACGTGGCCGCCTACACGGTGCTGGACACCACGCACGGCACGGTCGTGGTGGCGCAGCGGACGGGTCTGATCGCCCGCCGGATCGTGCAGCGGGCCCCGATCGGATCACTGCTGGCTCGGGGTGAGCGGCTCGGGCTGATCCGGTTCGGTTCGCGTACCGACGTCTACCTGCCGGCCGAGGCGGCAGAGCCGCTGGTCGGTCCGGGTGACAAGGTGATCGGCGGGTCGACCGTCATCGCCCGCTGGCGCTGATCGGGACAGCGAAAAGGGGCGCCGCGTCGACCGCGGCGCCCCTTTTCGGTTACTGGGAGATCAGATGTTCTCCGGTTACTGGGAGATCAGATGGTGCGACTTACTGGGAGATCAGATGGTGCGACGCTGGCGCAGCCAGAGCACCGGCCCACTGACCAGGTAACCCACCACGATCAGGCCGAAGGTGAGCCGGATGTCGATCAGCGCGCCGACCACCGGAACGAACCAGACCCACGGCGGCAGTTTGACCAGCCGGGCGAGCTTCGCGTACGGGAAGCTGCTGACCATGGTGAAGGCGAGCAGCGCCACACCGGCGATCTGCACCGCTCCCGGCACCGGGAGGCCGATGACCACCATCAGGGCCAGCACGGCCGCCGCCATCGTGGTCGGCACCCCGGAGAAGAAGCGACCGTCGTTGGGCGAGACGTTGAACCGGGCCAGTCGGATCGCGGCGCAGGCCGCCACGAGCGCCGCCGCCACCGCGGCGGCAGCCGTCGGCACCTCACCGGCGAGCGAGGCGTAGACCACCACGGGTGCGGCGAGGCCGAAGGAGCACATGTCGGCCAGCGAGTCCATCTGGGCGCCGAACGGGCTGGACACCCCGAGCTTGCGGGCCAGCGCGCCGTCCAGACCGTCGAAGGCGACGCAGGCGATGAGGAGGAAGGCGGCGAGCCGGACGTTGCCGTGCATGGCCACGAAGATCGCGTTGATGCCGAGCAGCAGGCTGGCCAGGGTGCAGGCGTTGACAAGCGCGAACTTCATCCGCCGGGCCGGTGTCCGGGCACCGGGGAGCAGCGGGACGCTTGTCGCAGCCGGTTCGTCCGCCACGGGGGTCGGCGCGCTGGCGTGGGGTACCGGCGGCAGCGGCGCGACGGCGGGACTGACCGGTGCGATTGTCTCGATCCCCGCGCGGTGGAACCGCTGCAGGCCGTACCGGCGACGCGGGCGGTCCGCGTAGCGGGGCTCGGGCAGCATGTCGGTCCCGCCGTGCAGTTCCGCACCTCGGCGGCCGACGCGGACCAGCAGGACCTGACGAGCGAGGGTGCCGCTGCGACGCAGCGGGCCCGTCCAGCTTCGCCCTGCGGGACGCGGGCTGTCAGTCGTACGACGCCGGCGCCATGGGGCTCTCGGCACGTTTCCTCCATCACCGGATCGGGTGGCCGCCGCGCGGGCGGGTGTCCGGCTGTCTCGTGCCGGACCTTTCGGGCCCGGCAGCCATTTTGCGGAGTACACCATCGCACAGGGGGGTGGGGATTGGCGATAGCTGCCGGCGGTACTTATATCTCCCGTAACCGTGCGAACCGCCGCGTTATTCCCATCCCGGGCGTGATCGCCCGTTTTCCCCATCGACCCTTACCCGACTGTACCGGAGCTGGTCACCACCGGCCCGGCGAGCGGCGGCCGACAGCGCCGCGACGCCTGTCACCCGGGCACCCCCAGCACCTCGGCAGCAATCTCCGTCAGCGGCAGTTCTCGCAGCTCAGAGCGGGTGAACCAGCTGGCGCGGGCGGTCGAGCCGCCGGCCAGCTCGGTCACCGCCGGCTCGGTCGGAACATCGACCGCGACCCGGTAGACGACCCGGATGCCATGCCAGTCGATGGGGTACCCCTCCGGGCCGAGTGCTGCTGGATTGTGAAGATTGTCCACCCCGATCAGCTCGATCACCCGACCCAGCTGACCCGACTCCTCGACCATTTCCCGTAGCAGCGCGGTGACAGGCTGTTCGCCATGATCCGTACCGCCGCCCGGCAGGTGCCACCGGCCGGCACCCGGATACCCCTCCGCGATAAGACACAACAGCACCCGGTCGGCGGGATCGGTGACCAGACCGTACGCCCCGAAGCGCCGCCGCCGCCCGGCCTCCGGTGCGGCGAACGGCTCCCGGCGGCGCAGCGCACCCGCCGGCAGCGGGACCACCGGGAGGCCCAGGGCCTCGGCGGTGAAGGCCAGCAACGGCAGCGCCGCCGCCTCCGCCAGGCTCAGCCAACGGGCCAGGTCGGTGCTGCCCTCCGCCTCGGCCCGCAGCGCCCCGCCCACCGGGGTCAGATCGAAGATCATCCGGTCGGTGTGCAGGGCCACCCCCTGGTCTGGGTACGGCACCACGTCCGCGACCACGGCCCGCAGCCCGGTCACCTCGACGGAGAGCCCGGTCTCCTCGGCGACCTCGCGGACCACCGCACGCGCGGGATGCTCGGCGTGCTCCAGGCCGCCGCCGGGCAACGACCACACCCCGGGAAAGTCGGCCCATCGGGAACCCCGCACCAGCAGCACCCGCGCCTGCTCGGCGTCCCACACCACCCCGTACGCCCCGACCCGCCGCACCTGCTCCACGCCCCGCCCTCCCACCGTCGACGGCCGTCGATCATGAAGTTATCGCCCCCCGCCCCGGCGTGCCATGACAATAACTTCATGATCAACGGGGAG
>NZ_JCANNB010000042.1:0-57766 GCF_059553435.1 Micromonospora sp. PRAS1 | reverse complement strand
CACCCGAGCCGCAACGCCGGGGTGCCCCACCCGTCAGGAGAGAGACATGACGGCGAGACGCGAACTCCTGTCGGTGCTGCTGGTCGTCGCCATGGCCGTCGGGCTGGCACCGGTGACCGCCGGTCGGGCCGCACCCGCCGACTCCGAGAAGATCGCCGACCGCGGCTTCGGCGATCTCCGCAACAGCTTCGCGTGGTCCATGGCCTGGTTCAAGGGACGGCTCTACGTCGGCACCGCCCGCAGCCAGGTCTGCGTGGAGAAGGCCACCCTCGACTTCTACTACCCGGACCGGGGCTACTACCGGCCCGAGCCCAACCGTGAGGTGACCTGCCCGGCCGACCGGTACGACCTCGACCTGCGCGCCGAGATCTGGGAGTACACGCCCGGCACCCGGCGGTGGCGGCTGGCCCTGCGCTCACCGGCGGACCTGCCCAACCCGCGTGCACCGGGCAAGTTCGTGGCCCGCGACATCGGCTTCCGCGGCATGCAGGTGCACACCGAGCCCAGCGGCAAACAGGCGCTCTACGTGTTCGGAGTCACCGCGAACGAGTACATCCCCGAACTGGCGACCGTGAGCCCACCCCGCATCCTACGCACCACGGACGGCAGCAGCTTCAAGCCGTTGGCCGGCGGTCCGGGCGTCATCGACACGCCGTTCGGCCAGCAGCGGGCCATGGGGTACCGCGCCCCGGCGGTGTACCAGGGGCGACTCTTCGTGACGGCCACCGGCGGACTCACCGGCGACGGCGTCGTCGTCGAGATCAAGAAGCCGTGGAGCAGGAAGCCACAGTACAAACAGGTCAGCCCGGCCACGCTTAGCGTGTTCGAGATGAAGACGTTCAACGGAAAGATCTATGTCGGGGCGGGCGACGCGAGTGCCGGCTACTCGGTGTGGCGCACGGACGCGGCCGGCCCCTCCCCCACCTTCACCCCGGTGGTGACCGCCGGCGCTGGTCGGGGTACGGCGATCACCTCGGTCGTGTCGATGCAGGTGTTCCAAGACCGCCTCTACGTCGGGGCCAGCGGCTGGTATTCCTCGCTCTTCCCGGCCTCCGAACTGATCCGGATCAACAAGGACGACAGTTGGTCGCTGATCGTGGGTAACGCCCGCAGCACCGGCGACGGTGCCTTCCGGTACCCGCTCAGCGGACTGCCCGACGGCTTCGGCAACGTCTTCAACGCCCACTTCTGGCGGATGCAGCCGCACGGCGGGGCGCTCTATCTCGGCACCAACGACTGGAGCCACACCCTGCGGTGGTTGCCGGTGCTGGCCCGACGGCTGGCCGGGCAGTTCGGCTTCGACGTCTACGGCAGTTGCGACGGGCGGTACTGGTGGACGGCGACCACTAACGCCTTCGGCAACGGCCCGTACCACTACGGTGTCCGCACCATGGCGTCCACGCCGGCCGGTGCCTTCCTCGGCAGCACCAACGATCTGGCCGGCACCGGGGTCTGGCGTGACTCAGCGGGCGCGTCGTGCGCCACGACGTCGAACACCGCCACGACGTCGAACACCGCCACGACGTCGAACACCGCCACGGCGTCCGGGGAGTCGGCTGCCTGGCCACCGGCCGGGCTGACCGCCTCACCCGCCCGCTGCGGCACGGTGCTCAGCTGGGAACGGGCCGCCGCCGGTACGAGCTACACGGTCGAACGCGCCGTCCTGCACCGGGTCACCGGCGTCGGCGTCACACCCCCGCCCCGGTTGCCCAACGGCTTCCGGCCGGCGACCCCGCCAAGCGTCGTCCCGGCCCGATCCGGGCCACCGCTCACGATCCCGGAGTCGTTCGAGGTGGTCGGCGTCTCGACCGGTACCCGCTTCGTCGACCGGAGCGCCGTCGCCGGCACCGCGTACCTCTACCGGCTGGTGCCGCGCGGCTCCGGAGCGCGGCTCGCGGCGACCGCCGGCCTCCTGCCGCAGGCCGAGGCGCCGACACCGACGGTCCTGAGCAGCGGAGTGCTGCGGCTGGTCCAGCGCGAACAGTTGAGCCGGTCGGTGGAGCAGCTGCTGGTCCAGCTGGCGGCGAGCCTCACCGGTGACGCACCGCGCTACGGCGACCTACGGGCGCTCCTCGACGGTCCGGCGCTGCGGCAGGTACGCGACTCGGCCGCCCGCGACGACCTGGCGCACGGCGCGCTGCTGCGGGAGCGACACCAGGCAGCGCAACGCTGTTGAGGGCCGGCGCAACGCCGTTCAGGGCCGGTGCGGCGGCGTGTGAGGCGGGGCGGTGGACGATCGGGTCCACCGCCCCAGCGGCGTCAGCAGGTGTTCAGCATGCTGTTGAGCGCCGACTTCTCGGCACTGTCGACGGAGAGGGCGTAGTACCACTTCACCTGGATCCAGGCCCGGGCGTAGGTGCAGTGGAACGCGGCGCGCGGCGGCTTCCATGCGGCCGGGTCCTTGTCGCCCTTGGCCGAGTTGATGCTGCCGGTGACCGCCCACAGCTCCGGGCCACCGAGGTCGTTGGCGTAGCTCTGCCGCCGGGCCGTGGTCCAGGACCAGGCCCCGGAGCGCCAGGCCTCGGCGAGCGGCACCACGTGGTCGATGGAGATCTCGGCGGGACTGGTACGGGTCACCCCGTCGTACGGGCTGTACCAGGACCCCGAGGTCGGGTAGCAGCTGGCGTCGACCACGACGTTGCTGCCGTCGCGCTTGAGCACCTGCTCCCGGGTGTTGCAGGTGCCGGTGATCGTGATCCAGTGCGGGAACAGGTCACGGTTGTAGCTGGACCGGTGCGACTCGGCGGCGACGGTGAGCGCGTTGAGCCGGCTCACCGCCGTGCTGTGCGACGGGATGTTGGGCGGGGTGGCCTGGGCCGATGTCGGGACCACGAGGACGGAGAGGACGACGGCGGCCACCGTGGCGAGGGCGGCCTTGGGTACGCGAGCCATTTGACGACTCCTTGCTTCCCTGGCCACGGCGGGTGGGGGAGCCCGACTGACGCATGGCAGGGACAACACGGATTGTCGCAGACATTGTGATCTTTGGATCGAATCGTGCGGCAAGGCTCCGTGAACGCCTGCTGAAGGGCGTCAGGGCGCCGGGGTCGCGGTCGGGCTCGGGGCGACTCGGCGGATGTAGCCGTTGAGCAGGGCGAAGTCGCGGCACTGACCGCCACCGCCACCGGCACCGTCCAGCGCGGTGCCCGCCTGCCGGCAGTTGACCCGCAGGCTCACCACCGCCCCGGCCGGGATCTCGATCGGCGAGACCATGTGGTAATCCAGATCGCGGAAGTTCTGCAACGCGACGGTCTGCACCGTCCTCTCGTCGATCACCAGGTCGAGCCGCCCCTCGTCGCCCTGCGGGTTCTGCAGGAAGATGTCGGTCAGCACGAAGACCCGCCGGGACGGCACCGTGTACTGGTCGGTGCGGGTGGCGCGGGCCGGCGCGGTGACCGCGAGCCGCCGGCTGAACGACTCTGCGCCGGGCGGCAGCACGGGCACCCCCACCTCCGGGGTGCGGCTTGGCGTGGGGCTGGGCCTCGGTGGGGCCGACGTGGCACCGGCCGCCGCCACCGCCTGGTCGGCCTTGGCCTGCGCCTCCTGGGCCCGGGAGTCCGCGGCCTGGGCCTGCTGGGCCACCGGCGCGACCTGTTCCTGGGCGACCTCCTCGGCGAGCGACTTCACCGACTGGCGCAGCAGCGCGTACCACAGGCCCGTGGCCAGCAACGCCAGCACCACAAGCGCCGCCACCACCCGGCCGAGGTTCTGCGGGAGAATCGGCTCCTGCACCGTGGCGGCGTCGAGCCGCGCGGGCGGGACGTCGTCGGTGACCACGTCGACCTGGAACGGCAGCGTGACCGGTTGGCCACGCCACAGCAGCTTGCGGGACCGGGCGCGGACCTGGACGAACGCGGCCTCACCCGGGGCGACGACGAGTTCCGCCGGCCGGATCGCGAAGACGAGCCGATTGTTCGGGTCGGTGCCGCTCAGTGCCAGGCCGAGCGGGATGTTTCCGACGTTGGCCACCGACACCTCGTGCCGGCCGGTACGCCGCCCCCGCGAGGTGCGCGGCAGGATCTCCGGCGTGATCGCCGAGAACGGCAGCACCCGCACGGTGCCCTCCGGCACCACCTGCGCGTCCGGGCTCTCGGCCGGGGTGACCCGCACCGCGAACGGCCGTTCCCCGGCCACCACCTGCGCGGAGCGGGGCGGCTGGAAGCGGACGACGGCCGAGCCGGTGTCGCCGGGATAGACCGTGACGAGGGGCGGGTCCACGCTGGTCCAGCCGGCCGGCTCGCCGAGCACCTCGATCGCGTACGACTCGACGATCGATCCGGTGTTGCGGATCTCGAGCCGACAGGTCGACTCGCTGCCCGGGCTGACCTCGACCAGGTCGGCGTCCAGGTAGGCCTCGGTGGTCATGGCGCGACTCTAGGATCGCTCCGGCCGGTTCAAGCAGGCATAGAGGAAGACCTTCGGGCAACGCGGGAGGGCCGTTGAGCCCACGTTGACTGCACGATTGGTGCGCATGGCGATACTCGGCGCGACGTGTCGTTCGACTGTGCGCTGCTTGGGGGAGCCAATGCGACGTCTGCCCGTCCATCTCTACTCCACTGACGTGATCTCACGTGCCGGCGTGGTCAGCCAGCTCCGGCCCCGCCCGGAGGTGTTGCTGCTCGACGAGTCCGAGGCGGACCAGGCGGCCGTCGCGGTGATCGTCAGTGACAGCATCGACGAGCCGGCCCTACGTACGCTGCGCGCGCTGCGCAGCCGGAGCCGGGCCGCCCTGGTGCTGGTGGTGACCCAGGCCGACGACGCCGGCCTGGTGGCCGCCGTGGAGCACGGGGTGGCCGGGATCGTGCGCCGCTCCGAGGCGAGCGCGGAGCGGCTGGTCTCGGTGATCCAGGCCGCCGCGGCCGGTGAGGGCGCGGTGCCACCTGACCTGCTGGGCCGGCTGTTGCAGCAGGTCGGGGCGTTGCAGCGGGAGGTACTCGGGCCACGCGGGCTGACCTTCTCCGGGTTGGCCGAGCGGGAGGTGGAGGTGCTGCGGCTGGTCGCCGATGGCTTCGACACCGCCGAGATCGCCACGAAGCTCTCCTACTCGCAGCGGACGATCAAGAACATCCTGCACGACGTGACGAACCGGCTGCATCTGCGCAACCGCTGCCACGCGGTGGCGTACGCGCTGCGCAACGGCCTGATCTGAGCGCGACCGGCCGTAGCCGGGCCCTGCTGGACGGCGTTGGTCTGCCGACCAGTTGCCCGTTCGGGCAGGCCGCGCTGCCCGCAGACCGGCCCGCACCGGCACCATCCCGCCGGTCGGCGGCGGCCAGGGTGGTGGCACGTGTGTCCACGGGAGGTGTCGTGCGCTGGGGCAGCCGCCGCTGGGGAGTCGTGGTGCTCGGGCTGCTGGCCGGGCCGGTCATGGTCGCGCCCGAGCCGGTCGCACCGACACCGTCGCCCGCGGCGCCGGCACCCGCGGCCGAGGTCGACTATCGGCTCGGCTACACCAGCACCGAACGGCCGACCCTGCTGATCGGCCAGGAAGGCAGCCGTGCCCCACGGCCGCTGCTGACCGAGGCCGAGCGCGGTGACGCCGAGCAGGACGCCGACGCCCGCGCCGGCCGGGTGGTCTGGGTGGGACGCCGGGCCACCGCCGGAGGCGCCGACCTGACCGGTGGCCTCTGGCTCCGCCGGCCCGGGGCGGCGCCGCTGCGGCTGGTCGGCGGCCCCGGCACGGTCGCGCATCCGGCGCTCTCCCCCGACGGGCGGCGGGTCGCCTTCACCAGCGACCGGGCCGGCAACGCCGATATCTGGGTGGTCGGCACCGACGGCACCGGGCTGCGTCGGCTCACCGACCACCCGGCCGAGGACAGCTGGCCGACCTGGTCGCCCGACGGCGCCCGGATCGCGTTCGCCAGCACCCGGGCCGACCTCGCCGGTGACCTCTGGGTCATGTCGGCGACCGGCGGCGCGCAGACCCGACTCACCGACGGCCCCGCTGCGGACGGGCAGCCCGCCTGGTCGCCCGACGGCCGCCGGCTGGCCTTCACCACCACCCGCTTCGCGCCGGCCAGCACTGCCGGCCTGCGCACGGTGGCCACAGTGGCCGCGACCGGCGGCGCGGTGACCCGGGCGGTGCCCGGCCCGGGGGACGCCGCCGAACCGGCCTGGTCGCCCGACGGCACCCGGATCGCCTTCACCGCCACCCGCGCCGACCCCTCCGGCGACGTGCACGTGCTGCGCGACGGGCGGATCATCCCGGTCGCCACCGGCCCGTTGTCGCAGCACCATCCGGTGTGGCGGGGCGACGACCTGATCTGGACCGGCACCGACACCGAGCGCACCAGCGATGTGTGGAGTGCCGACGCCACCGGCGGCGACCGGCGGGATCTCACCGCGCGGCCGGGACGCGACGAGAGCGCTCCGGCGTTCAGCCCGGACGGCACCCGGCTGGCCTACAGCGCCGAGCAGCCCGACGGCGGCGCCCGCATCGTCGTCGCCGACGCCACCGGCGCCGACCCGCAGGTGCTGGCGCCACCGGGCACCACCGGCCTGGACCACGACACCGATCCGACCTGGGCGCCGGACGGCACGGCGATCGCCTTCACCCGCCACTCGTCGGACCAGCGCCGCCCGTCGCGGATCCTCGCCGTCTCGGTCACCGACGGGCGGCTGCTCACCGAGGTGCCGATGCCGTGGTTCCTGCGCGGTGCCGACGCGCAGCCCTCCTGGTCACCGGATGGGCGGCAGCTGGCCTTCGCCCGGAACTCCTGGGCCCGCGACAGCGAACTCGAATGGCCCGTCGTGGACCGGCCCGCGCTGCCCGGCGCCACGATCGACTTCACCCAGTCGGTGCGTACCCCGCCTATCCCGCCCCGGCCGGACATCGTCTTCCTGGTCGACGACACCGGCTCGATGGCCGAGCCGGGTGAGGGCGGCGCGAGCGTCATCCAGCAGCTGCGGTCCCGGCTGCCCGAGGTGATCGCCGATGTCCGGTCCAGCGAACAGGACTCCCGATTCGGCCTGGCGACCTTCAGCGGACGCGGCGGCAACGGCGAGTACGACCCGCTCATGTACTACCCCCGGCAGGAGGTGACCGCCGACGACGCCCTCATCAACCGGGCCGTGGCGGGCCTGACCGCGCAGAGCGGATTCGGCACGGAGAACTGGTTCTACGCGCTACGGCAGCTGGCCCGCAACGACCGGATCGGCTTCCGGCCGGACAGCAGCCGGGTGGTGGTGCTGATCAGCGACACCGACAGCGTCGACAAGACGGCTCCGCCGCCCGAGGAGGGCGAGATCAGCGAGGCCAGCCTCATCAACGAGCTGCGGGCCGCCGGGATCGCGTTGATCGGCGTACCCATCGTCGGCGCCGACTTCGAGCACGGGCTCAACTTCGACGGGGCGGCCGGTCGGATCGCCACCGCCACCGGAGGCCGGCTCACCGCCGACAGCTCCCCCGACGGCCTGATCGAGGCGGTGCAGCGCGCCATCCGTGGCCTCACCGTCACCGTCGACCCGGAAGTCACCTACTGCGACGACGGTCTCTCGGTCACCTTCGACCCCGACCCGGCCCAGGTGGAGGCCGGCACCCGGGCCCGGATCCGGGAGATCATCACCGTCGCGCCCGACGCGGTCCCCGGGTCGGTGCTGCGCTGCACGATCAATTTCGACCTCGACCCGCCGCAGCCCAACCGGGACGCCGTACAGGACCTGATCGTCCGCGTCGCCCAGCCCGGCGCGCCATTCGTCCGCATCGACGACGTACGCGTGCCGCCCACCGGGCCGGACGGCGCGCGGGTGAACTACCAGGCGTCGGCGGTGGATGCGGTCGGCCGGCCGCTACCGGTGCGCTGCCAGCCGCCGCCGAACTCGATCTTCCCGATCGGGCAGACCGTGGTGACCTGCACGGCCACCGACCGCGACGGCCGGAGCTGGTCCGATCCCGGTCTGATCATCGTGACCGACCCGGCGGCTCAGGGCAGCCGGATCTGGCTGGCTCGCCTCGACGGCGACCTGGCCGGCACGGTGACCGTCACCGACCAGTTGGACCTCAGCGCCCGGGTCGGTCCGGCCTGCCCGAGCCGCTCCGCCGACCGCGCGCCGGCCTGGTCACCCGACGGCGGCGGCATCGCGTACGCCGACAGCTCCGGTGACCTCTGCGTGGTGCGGCCCGACGGCAGTGACGCCCGGCACCCGCTCGTTCCGGGCGACCGCGCCGGGCGTACGGTGGCGGACCCGGCCTGGTCGCCCGACGGTCGGCGGATCGCGGTGGCGCTGAGCCGCGCCCCGGCAGCGGAGCCGCCGACGGCCGGCGTCTCGGACATCGTGGTGCTGCCCAGCGGCGGCGGCCCGGCGACCATGGTGATCCCGCAGGTGGGCCGCGAGCCGGCGTTCCAGCGTCTGCCCGTGCCCGATCTGAGCCTGACCGTCTCGGTGAACGCCCAACCCGGTTACCTCGGCGGCGACCCGAGCACGGTCACCTTCACCGTGCGCAACGCCACCGCCCTACCGGCCGAAAACGTCTGGCTGGACATCACCCCGCCCGCGCCGCTGCTGCCGCTGGTCAGCACCGACGCCCGCTGCGACGTCGGCCGGCGACTCTGTCGGCTCGGCACTCTCGGCCCCGGCGCCCAGCAGGTGATCAGGGTGGTGCTGGTCCCACGCGCCGCAGTGGCCGCCCCGGTCGTGGGCCGGCTCACCGCGACCGTACGACAGGTGCCGGCGACGCGTACCGCGCAGGCCCCGGTGCGGGTACTGGCCCCGGCGGTACGCGTCGACCCGGCCATCGGTCCGCCCGGCTTCGTGACCGCGGCAATCGGCACCGACTTCCCGCCCGGGGCCCGGGTGCGGTTGAGCTGGTCACCGGGGATCACCACCACTCCGGACACGGTGGTCGTCGGCGCGGACGGCAGCTTCCGCACCCAACTCCTGGTGCTGCGCAAGGACACCCTCGGTCCCCGCGAGCTGACCGCCGAGCGGTCCGCCGGTCGCACCTTCGCGCCGGTACGCGCACCCGAGCCGTTCCTGGTGGTGCCGCGCGGGCTCGCTCCGCCGCTGTTCGCCGGTCGGGGGTGAGGCGGTGATCCACGAGATCGACGACGCGCTGCGCCGGCTGGTGCGCGACGAGGCGCTGCCCGGATCCGGCGTGGACATCGTGCTGGAGGCACCGACGAAGGAGTGGGCGGCCCGCCGTAACGCCCCCACCGTGAACCTCTACCTCTACGACATTCGCGAGGATCTGCGCCGCCGCTCCCGGGGGCTGATCAACGAGTACGACGAGCGGGGTCAGGTGAGCCGCCGGGTCATGCCGCCCCGCTACATCAAGCTCTCGTACCTGGTCACCGCCTGGACGCAGCGGCCGGAGGACGAACACCGCCTGCTCTCCTCGCTGCTGCTCTGCTTCCTGCGCTTCGACGCCGTACCGGCGGCGGTGCTGACCGGCTCGGTGGCCACGATCGGCATGCCGGTGCCGATGACGGTCGCGCTGCCACCGCCGGAGGACCGGGCCTTCGCCGACGTCTGGACCGCGCTCGGTGGCGAGTTGAAACCCTCGCTCGATGTCGTGGTCAGCACACCTGTGGAGAGCGGTCGCGAGATGCCGGTCGGGCCGCCCGCCTACGACGGCGTGGTCGCCGAGGTCGCCGACACCACCGACGACGGCCGGGCCGACCGGGTCGGGCACCGCCCGGCCCGGTCGGGAGGTTGACGCGTGGCCGACGAGACGCGACCGCTGCTGCATCGTCTTCAGCGCCTGGAACTGGCGGTACGCGCGGCTGTGGCGCGTCGGCGGGAGAGCGACCCGCAGCCGGACGACCCGTTCCGCGGGCTCTACCTCTCCGACGAGGCGGTCGACGCGGCCCTGGCCACCGCCCGCGAGCCCTTCGACCCGTGGCCTTCCGGCCCGGTCGGCTCCGGACCGGAAAGCGGCGGCCCGACAGAAACCGGAACGGAAGGCGGCGGCCCGGCAACCGGCGGACCGACAGACAGCGGACCGGAAGGCGGCCGGCCTGGGACCGGCGACCGGTTGGCGGCGCTGGCCCGCGCGGCCGGGCTGACCCCGCTGGACGAGGCGCTGCTGCTGGTGGCGCTCGCCCCCGACGTGGACAGCCGGTTCGAGCAGTTCTACGGCTACCTCAACGACGATGTGACCCGCCGCCGCCCCTCGATCGGCCTGGCGTTGCGGCTCTGCGGGCTACCCGAGGCCGCCGCGTCGGCCCGGCTGCGGCTGGCCACCGGTGCGCCACTTATCGACCTGGCGCTGCTGCGGGTGGACTCCCCCGACCGGCCGCTGCTCAGCCGCGGGCTCTGGGTGCCGGACCGGGTCGGTGGGTGGCTGCTCGGTGCGGACGCGCCCGAGCCGCTGCTGGTGGGGCTCGCCGCACCGGTCACCCCGTCCGGTCCGCCGCCGGTCGAGGCGGCACCGCTGGGGCGGGCGCTGGACCGGGCCGGTGCTCGCCTGGCGTACCTGCGGGAACGTCCCGGCGGCAGCGCGACAGCGCTGGCGGTGGCCGCGCTCGACGGCGCCGGGCGGGCCGCCCTCGCGGTCGACCTGCCCCGGCTGGCGGCCGATCCGCAGCCGGCGGAGCTGGCCACCGCGCTGGTCCGGGAGGCGTTGCTCACCGGGGCGGGGCTTGTCGTCGGGCCGGTGCAGGGTGACGAGCCGTGGGCGGTCTGGGCCCGGCTGACCGCCGGCGAGGTGCCGGTGCTGGCGTACGGCACGCAACCGTGGGATCCGGCCTGGACGGTCCAGGCGCCGTTGCAGGTGGAGGTCGCCCCGCTGACCGCCGAGGAACGGGCCGCGGTGTGGCGGTCGGCCCTGCCCGACGGGCTCGCCGCCGGGCTCGACCCGGCCGCCGCCACCGCCCAGTTCGTGCTCGGCGCGCCGGCGATCCATCGGGCCGCCTCGGTGGCCGTGCAGCTCGCCACGGCCGCCGGTGAGCCGGTCGACGAGGCGCACCTGCGGGCGGGTGCGCGTACCCAGAACGCCGCCGGCCTGGAGCGGTTGGCCCGACGGATCCCGCCGGAGGTCGGCTGGGCGGACCTGGTGCTGCCGACCCCGACGCTGTCGCTGCTGCACGAGCTGGCCGGTCGGGCCCGGCACCGGGACCGGGTGCTGCGGCAGTGGCGGATGCGCCCCGGTGGCGGGCGCGGGCACGGGGTGACCGCCCTTTTCGCCGGCGACTCGGGCACCGGAAAGACCATGTCCGCCGAGGTGGTCGCCGGCAGCCTGGGGCTGGACCTGTACACGGTCAACCTCGCCACGGTGGTTGACAAGTACGTCGGAGAGACCGAGAAGAACCTGGAACGGATCTTCGGCGAGGCGGCCGGTGTGAACGGGGTGCTGCTCTTCGACGAGGCGGACGCGATCTTCGGTAAGCGCTCGGAGGTCCGCGACGCCCACGACCGGTACGCCAACATCGAGAGCGCGTACCTGCTGCAACGGATGGAGACCTTCGACGGGCTGGCGGTGCTGGCCACGAACCTGCGGGCCAACCTGGACGAGGCGTTCACCAGGCGGCTGGACGTGGTGGTGGACTTCCCGGTGCCCGACGAGGCGGCCCGGCGGGCGTTGTGGGACCGCTGCCTCGGCGACCGGGTGCCCCGCGCGGCCGACGTGGACCTGGACTTCCTGGCCGACGCGTTCGAGCTGGCCGGCGGGCACATCCGTTCCGCCGCGGTGACCGCCGGCTATCTGGCCGCCGGGGCGGGCCGCCCGGTCGGCATGGCGGAGCTGATCGGCGCGGTCGGCCGCGAGTACCGCAAGCTCGGCCGGCTGACCCTGGAAAGCGAGTTCGGCCCCTACCTCGGCCTTGCCGGCTGACCAACAGCTGGTGCCCCTTCGGGCAGCGGTTGTTGCCCTTCCTGCGGCGCCGACCGACCCGGTGGGAGACCCCGGTCAGGGGGCACGGTCGAGGTGAGCCTGGCGGCAGGGGGTAACCATGCGCGGACACCGCGAGTTCGATTCGGAAGCGGCCGTACGCCCGGCCGGTGACCGTCCGACCGGCGCCGACCGGGACACCGAGTCCCTGACGTACGCCGCGGCGAGCGCCGGCCGCCCCGACGTGCTCGGCGCGTCCGGGCTGCTCGGCCTGCAACGGGCGGTGGGTAACCGGGCGGTCGGCGAGCTGGTCGAGCCGGATTCCTCGCCCGTGCACGACGTGGTCAACTCCGGTGGTGGGAGCCCGCTCGCCCCGGAGGTGCGGGCGGACATGGAGTCCCGCTTCGGCGGGCAGGACTTCTCCGACGTCCGGGTGCACACCGACGGTGCCGCGCACGAGTCGGCGAAGTCGGTGAACGCGCAGGCGTACACCGTCGGGTCGAACATCGTCTTCCAGCGCGACAGCTACGACCCGTCCTCGGCGGGCGGTCAGCACATGCTCGCCCACGAGCTGACCCACGTGGTGCAGCAGCGCAGCGGGCCGGTCGACGGCACCGACCACGGCGGTGGGGTGAAGGTCAGCGACCCGTCGGACCGCTTCGAGCGGGAGGCCGTCGCCAACGCCGACCGGTTGATGTCCACTCCGGCGGCACCGGCCCAGGCGGCACCGGCGGCACCGGTGCAGCGGTCGGCCGAGCACGCCAGGCACGACCACCCGGTGGCGCAGCGCGAAGAGGAGATGTCCGAGGAGGACGAGTCGGCGCAGACGTACGTGCAGCGGCAGGAGGCCGGCGAGGAGGAAGAGGAAGCCCCCGCCGCCTGAGCCTCGACGGATGGGCAATGCCCGATCGGGCAACCTTCGTGGCACTTCCGAGAGGCTGCCCGGTCGGTGACCAGTGACTCCGGGTGTCGGAGGCTCGTTTTCACGGGGAACTGAGTGGCGTTGCCCGGCCCGGGAGGTGCAGCGTGAAGGCGCCGGCCGAGGAACGAGGGGCGCAACGCCCAGCGGTGCGCCCGGCCACTCCGCCACCGACCCGGCCCGCCGACGACCTGGAGTCGACGGCTGCGGCAGAGCGTCGGAGCGACAGTCGCCCGTTGAGCCCCGCCGTCGCCCAGCGGTTACAGGCGGCGGCCGGCAATCGCGCGGTGTCCGCCCTGGTGGCGCGACGCAAGGCCGCCGCACCGACCGCACGTCGACCGCCCGCCACCGCCCGACCGGCGTCCGGCGGCGCACCCGCGCAGACCGGTTCCACACCATCGTCCACCTCGGCAACGACTCAGCTGACCCCGGCGTCCAGCACCGACGGTGCAGCTGTCGAGCCGTCGCTCCACGTACCGGTGCAACGCCTGGCTGCTGGCGCGGACGCCGCGACCGGACAGCGGCCAGGGCCCAACGCGGACCCGAAGTTCGCGGCGCTGAAGGCGGACGTGCGGGGCAAGCAGAAACTGCTCGCCGCGCACCCACCGGCGAAGGCGGAGGCGGCCAAGGCGCAGGGCGCGGCGCGCCCGCCGCAGGACGACAAGGAGGCGCAGGGCAAGGCGGCCAATGCGGAGAAGATGAACGCCGCGAAGCCGGGCGAGTTCGACAAGGCGGCGTTTGTCCGGGCGGTGAACGAGGCGATCGCCGCCCAGGCCCCGAAGAATCTCGACGAGGCCGACAAGTTCGGCGACTCGGGCAAGGCCGACGCGGTCAAGGGGCAGGTGCAGGGCCAGGTCACCGACGGCAAGAAGGCGTCGGCGAACGCGATCGAGACCACCACGAAGGCGCCACCGGACACGGCGGCGGCTAAGGAGAAGCCGGTCACGCCGCTGGTGGCGGAGAAACCACCCGGCACCCCGGGCACCCCGGATCCGGCAAAGGCCGTACCGGACAAGGCGCCGCCTGCGGCGACCGACTTCTCGGACGGGCCGAAGCAGGTCGACCAGCAGATGGCCGACGCGCAGGTGACCGAGGAGCAGTTGGCGAAGTCCAACGAGCCGGAGTTCACCGGGGCGTTGAAGGAGAAGAACGCCGCCGAGAAGCACGCGGCCACCGCCCCGGGTCAGGTGCGGGCGGCAGAGGCGAAGACCCTGGCCGGGGCGAAGGCGGCGGCCGGGCAGGCGGGCGCGGCGGCGATGACCGCGCTGACGGCGGATCGTAAACAGGCCGGTGCGCAGGTCGGGGCGGGCAAGGAACAGGCCAAGTCCGCCGACGAGGTCAAGCGGGCGAAGGTCACCGCGATCCTCCAGAAGGTCTTCGACGCGACCAAGAAGGATGTCGAGGACATCCTCTCCGGGCTGGACAAGAAGGTCGACGACCAGTTCACCAAGGGTGAGAAGGCAGCCCGGGACGCGTTCACCGCCGAGCACAAGCGGCGGATGGACGAGTACAAGGACAAGCGGTACTCGGGCATCGTCGGCAAGGGCCGGTGGATCAAGGACAAGTTCGCCGGGCTGCCCGAGGAGGCCAACCAGATCTTCGTGACGGCCCGCAAGGGCTACGTCGACCGGATGCAGCAGGTCATCTCGTCGGTGGCCGACACCATCGGCACCGAGCTGACCCGGGCCAAGCAGCGCATCGCCACCGGCCGAAACGAGCTTCAGGCCGAGGTAAAGAAGCTCCCCGCCGACCTCCAGGCGCTTGGTCGCGAGGCCGCCGCCGACTTCGCCGGCAAGTTCGACGAGCTGACCGAGTCGGTCAACAACAAGGGCACCGAACTGGTCAACACCTTGGCGACCAGGTACAACGAGGCGCTGGCCTCGGTGGACGAGGAGATCGCCGCCGAGAAGGAGAAGAACAAGGGCCTGGTGGCGAAGGCCGTGGACGCCGTCGCCGGGGCCATCAAGACCATCCTGCAACTCAAGGACATGCTGCTCGGCGTCCTGGCCAAGGCCGCGAGCGCGGTCGCGGCGATCATCAAGGATCCGATCGGTTTCCTCGGCAACCTCGTCTCCGCCGTCGGTGCCGGGTTGAAGGCGTTCATCGCCAACATCGGCGAGCACCTCAAGAAGGGTCTGGTCGGCTGGCTCACCGGTGCCATGGCCGGTGCCGGCCTGGAACTGCCGGCCAAGTTCGATCTGCGCGGCATCGTGATGATGATCGGCTCACTGTTGGGACTGACCTGGGCGTCCATCCGAGGGCTGATCATCAAGCGCGGTGTGCCCGAGCAGGCCATGGGCGCGGTCGAGAAGTCCGTGCCCATCGTGCAGAAGGTGCAGTCGCAGGGCCTCGGCGGCATCTGGGAGGAGATCAAGGAGAAGGTCGGCGACCTCAAGGCCAACCTCTTCTCCAAGATCAGCGAGTACCTGATCCCGACCGTCCTGATGGCCGGCATCACCTGGATCCTAAGCCTGCTCAACCCCGCGTCGGCGTTCATTCGCGCGGCCAAGATGATCATCGACTTCGTCACGTTCATCATCACCCAGGGCGCCCAGATCATCGAGTTCGTCAACTCCGTCCTCGACGCCATCATCGCCATCGCCGGCGGCGGCTCCGGCGGCGTACCGGCGCTGATCGAGAAGGCCCTGGCCCGGTCGGTACCGGTGCTGATCGGGGTGCTCGCGGCGGTGCTCGGCGTCGGCGGCATCGCCAGCAAGGTCAAGAGCTTCTTCGCCGCCCTCGGCAAGCCCGTGATGAAGGCTGTGGGCTGGGTCGCCGACAAGATCGCCGCGATCGGCCGGAGAATCTGGGCAGGCATAAAGAACCGCGCCAAGAAGGGCAAGAAAGAAGGCAGGCAAGAACAGAGTCCCCCCACCACACCAGACAGCAAAGACGGAAACGCTGCACGACCGACCGTACGTGTGCCTTTCCAGATGGCTGGCGAGCCACACACTCTCACCCTCAAACCGCAGCCCAAAGACGTTGCGGTCACCATGGCGTCCGGGGCAGAGCTGCCCCTGACGAAGAAGTTCCAACAGGCACACACCAGCATTGACAATTTCAAGTATTACATGTCCTCCATAAAGGACGACACAGTCAAAGAACTTTACGAGATGGAGCTCGCCCCGAGGATCGAGGCGTTCCAGGCGCCAGCAGTCGAAAGATTCAAGGCGATTTATGACGCCTTCTTCCCCAAAGGAACCCCCGCAACCCCGCTGGGCAGGACTGGACAACAACAAGCAGCAGGCAAGGTGCGTCCGCTGGTCGCAGAAGCTGAGAAACTACTTGAAGAAATTAAGAAGTGGGGCAACGATCTCGGCATCGAAGACCTGAGCACGAGCAAGATCGAGGAAACTATACGCGTGAAGGGAAACGAGATCTGGCGTAAGGCCCATGCACAGAAGAAGGCCGAGATCGACGCCATCCTCGCCGCGCACTCTTACGAAGGCATGCCGATCGAGTACCGAGGAAGCGCCAAGACGGGTTGGCGTGGCGAGCACAAGGGAAAGACCCACTTCAACCCCAGCGACTTCGACGTGGACATGTACGTGGTGCACCCGGCGAAGTTCGAAGAGATCGTCAAGCTGCAACCATCACGCGAGACCAATGGTAAGATTTTCCCAGCTGTTGACTCGCAGACGCGAAGCCTGCTCTCACTCTCCCGAACAATAGCCAACAAACTAGCCGCAGCCTTCCCCAACAACACTCACATCAGGGAATCAATAATCGTCCTTCGCAAAAATCCTCCACGGTAGGACGCGGACCACCGCCTAGGAGTGGCGCATGAAGCTCGCAGTTCCACGCTTCGCCGTTCGCTGCCACAAGCAGATCGAGCTTGCCGACATGGGACGGAGAGTATCGCAGGCACTTGGCTGCGAGCTTCATCGAGGAGATTTTCGAGAGGTCCCTGCAATGACAGGGAAGCTGGTCGGCATGACGATCGGCCTTTACGAATGGAGCGACACCACCGGCAGCATATTCCGATTTGAGGGAGACGTAACCGACTACGCCTACCTCGACTATCTGGACAGCACGCAGATGGAAATCGAAACGTTCGACATCAGTCAAATAATTCGCGACGCACTCATCGTCTCCAGCAGTTTCGACTGGCGCATATCAGATTGACGAGCACCTGTTGCCCGGCCCTCGGGTGACGCTGCGCGGGCCCAGCCAGCGATGACACTCAGCCGGCCGACCTGGTGCCCTGAGCGGGCGCGCGAGCGCTCAGGGCACCGCAGGGAGGCCGTCATCCAGGCGCGGAGCTGACCGGCCGGCGCCTGACCAGGTAGATCCGCCACCCGATCGCCAGGAACAGGACGGCGACGAACAGGCCGTAGTAGCCCCACCCGCTGCACGCGGAGATCACCGCTAGGCCGAACATGGCGAGCACCGTCAGCCAGCCACCGAAGGTGAGAGCAGACCTTCGGACCGCCTGCCGCGGGATGGCGTCGCCGGGTCGGCGACACCGCGCGAGGACGACTGCCGCGACGACGGTGGCGAGGATCGCCGGGGCGGACAGGAGGAGACCTTCGTCGCCGAGGACGAGCCACGACCAGATCGGCCCCTCGTGGACGGCGAATCCCTGATCGACAATGGCGAGGTAGTCCCGCATCACGTGGATGATCAGGAAAATGGAGTTGCTGGCGGCCAGGTACGCCAACAGGGCGAGGAGACTGCTGGCCGCCGCGTTGTGCTCGGTTCGGCGGCTCGCCCAGCCGGTGAAGAACCAGCCGAGCACCATGCCGAGCATCCCACCGGCCGCGAACCCGACCGGCAGCGCGGCCGACTCGACCCGGCGTACCGATACCTCGAACCAACCGCCCTCGGCCGGTTCCTCGGAGTGGTAGGAATTGGTGAAGGTCAACACCCAGCCGTCCTTCACCGCGGTCAGGGTCTCTCCGGTACGCAGATGCGAGTGGCCGGCGTAGTCGGTCGGGCCGAGCCGCCAGCCGGCAGCGGTCAACCGCTCGGCCACCTCGGCGTCGTACCCGCGCAGATCGGGTATCGGGGTGACATGGTCGACCTGGTAACGGACCTGGCCGAACTGCGCCTCGCTGTTGCCGTTGACGAAGACCTGGTCATGACGTTCCAGCGGTGGAACCACGACGCCCGGCGTGACCAGCTCGGCGATGCCGGCCATCTCCGTCGCGGTGGGCAACGCCCGGTCGGTCTCGCCGATGAGGCGGGCGGCGAGCGACGCGGCCACGAAACCGCTGAGAATCGCGACGACGACGGCGACGGCCACCACCGCCCGGCTGCCCGGTCGTCCCAGCCGGGCGCGCGGTGCGTGACGGAGCACGTCGAAGACCTCACGGGCGGTCGGTTGGTGGCGTCCCGTGTCCTCGGCGACCATGAGCATCGTGTCGAGCAGTTCGGCCCGACGGTGCCCCGGTGGATAGGCCCGGACGAGGAGACGGTGGCACCGGTAGGAGGTGGACCTGATCGCGCTCATCCGAAGGTCACCGTGGCGGGCCCGGCGGGCGGGTGCAGGGCGTCCAGCAACCGGGTCGCGGCTTGCACGTTGCGGCTCAATCGTTGCGTCTCCGCGGTCAACGCGGCGGCGCCGTCGCTGGTGAGCCGGTAGTAGCGGCGCAGCCGCCCGTCGACTGCCTCTTCCCGGTCGACCTCCACCAGGCCCTCGGCGGCCAGCCGGTCCAGCGCGGCGTAGAGCGTCGCGGCCAGCAGTCGCGTTTCACCGCCGGAAAGCTTCGTGACCTGCTGAATCACCCCGTAGCCGTGCCGGGGTTGATCAACCAGGGCGGTCAGGATCCAGAACGTCGGTTCTCTCATTGGACGTGCCACGCGGCTGAATATACAAATGATTTGACTATCACGCCAGCGGGGCGGTGCAGCACCTGCCTGAAAGGACATCGATCTCTTCCCTGGTGGGCGTCCCGTCGGACGTTCGACCGCAACGACACACGCGGGACGCTGGCCTTGATCCCCGAAGGACGAGGAGGCGTGATGCCCAACTACCTGGCGCCGGGTGTGTACGTCGAGGAGGTGGAGTCCGGCTCCCGCCCGATCGAAGGCGTCGGCACGGCGGTCGCCGCGTTCGTCGGCTTCGCCGCGCAGGGGCCGTTCAACACCCCCACGCTGGTGACCAACTGGAGCCAGTACTCGCAGATCTTCGGTGAGTTCGCCCCGGACTGCTACCTGGGCCACGCCGTCTACGGGTACTTCATGCAGGGCGGCGGGGCCGCGTACATCGTGCGGGTCGGCGGTGACCGGGCCGAGGAGGCGTTGCCGGCGGCGTCCGCGCCGAGCGCCGTGCTCGGCACGTACAAGGTGGTCGGCCGGGCCCTGCCCGAGGGAACCCCGGAGGATGTCAGCGTCGAGGTCGCCGACCCGCCGGAGGGTGCCGGCGAGGACCGGTTCAACCTGGTGGTCAAGCGCGGCGGCCAGGTGGTCGAGACGTTCGAGTCGGTGACCACCAAGCGCGGCAAGGACAACGTGGTGAACGTGGTCCGCGAACGCTCCAAGCTGATCACCATCGAGGAGGCGGCGCCGACCGGGCAGCTGGCCCGGCCCAGCGGCGGCGAGGTGGCCCTGATCGGCCCCGGCCCGACCTCGGCGCCGGAGAGTGTCTCGGCGGACGAGTACGTGGGCGACGCGGCGGAGCGTACCGGCTTCGGCGGCCTGGAGGCGGTCGACGAGGTGACCATGGTCGCGGTGCCCGACCTGATGGGGGCCTACCAGCGCGGCGCGATCGACCTGGAGTCGGTGAAGACGGTCCAGTCGGCGATGATCGCCCACTGTGAGCTGATGGGTGACCGGATGGCCATCCTGGACCCGCCGCCCGCGTTGAGCCCGCAGCAGGTCAAGGAGTGGCGCACCGACCAGGCCGGCTACGACTCGAAGTACGCCGCGCTCTACTACCCCTGGATCAAGGTGTTCGACCCGCTGACCGGCACCAACCGGTTCATGCCGCCGTCGGGTCACCTGGCCGGGGTGTGGGCGCGCAACGACGGGTCGCGCGGCGTGCACAAGGCACCCGCCAACGAGGTGATCCGGGGCGCGGTGGCGCTGGAGACCCAGTTGACCCGTACGGAGCAGGAACTGCTCAACCCGCTGGGCGTCAACTGCATCCGTGCCTTCCCCGGCCGGGGCATCCTCGTCTGGGGCGCCCGGACCCTCTCCTCCGACCCGGCCTGGCGCTACCTGAACGTGCGGCGGCTCTTCAACTACCTGGAGGAGTCGATCCTCAACGGCACCCAGTGGGTGGTCTTCGAGCCCAACGACGACATGCTCTGGGCCCGGATCCGGCGCACGGTGAGCGCCTTCCTGGTCAACGAGTGGCGGCGCGGCGCGCTCTTCGGTCTCACCCCTGACGAGGCGTTCTTCGTCAAGTGCGACCGGGAGACCAACCCCGCCGAGAGCATCGACGCCGGCCAGGTGGTCTGCCAGATCGGTGTCGCACCCGTCAAGCCCGCCGAATTCGTGATCTTCCAGCTGGCGCAGATGTCCGGTGGCACCAGCCTGGTCAACGAGTAATCCCCGTAGCGTCAGGAGGCAGTCGTGCCGCTCCCCGATTTCGACTCCGCCGTCGGCCACTCCTTCGGGCTGGAGGTGGACAGCATCGTCATCC
This sequence comes from Micromonospora sp. PRAS1, assembly GCF_059553435.1. NCBI lineage: Bacteria > Bacillati > Actinomycetota > Actinomycetes > Micromonosporales > Micromonosporaceae > Micromonospora > Micromonospora sp. PRAS1. The sequence goes on along the minus strand of NZ_JCANNB010000042.1, from coordinate 37,492 downwards.
GTCAGATCACCGAGGTCACCGGCCTCAAGATGGAGCAGGACGTCATCGAGTACAAGTCGAACACCGCCGACGGCAAGTTCGCCGTCCGTAAGGCGCCCGGCGCGCCGAAGGCGGGCGAGGTGACGTTGACCCGAGGTCTGACGGCGGACAACAGCTTCGAATCGTGGATCAAGGATTGCCGGTTCGGCAAGATGGGCCAGGCCCGCAAGGGTGGCGCCATCATCGTCTTCGACTACGAGGGCATCCCGATCAAGCGATACAAGCTGACAAACGCCTGGCCGAAGAGCCTGGAGATCAGCTCGCTCAAGGCCGGCGACACGAGCGTACTCACCGAGAAGCTCGTGGTGACGTACGAGGCGATGGAGGTCGAGTAGCCCCATGCGCCGTACGTCATCCCTGGTCCCGCCGCCCGGCACCGAGGCGGCCGAACCGCCCGCTGTGGCGCCGCGGCGCGAGACGCTGCGCACGGAGTTCCCGTTCGAGCTGCCCCGCGGCTACGTCGACGGCTCCGGCACGGTGCACCGGGACGGGGTGATGCGGCTGGCGACCGCCCGGGACGAGCTGGTGCCACTGCGCGACGACCGGGTACGCGAGAACCCGGCCTACCTGACCGTGGTGCTGCTCAGCCGGGTGATCACCCGGATCGGCACGGTGGTGGACATCCATCCCGGGGTGGTGGAGGACCTCTTCGCCTCCGACCTGGCCTTCCTTCAGGACATGTACCGGCGGATCAACAGCGAAGGGCACACCCGCGCCAGCGTGGTCTGCCCGGAGTGCCAGCACCGTTTCGCAGTCGAACTCGCCGGCGGCCGCCTGGGGGAATCGTGACGTACGCGGCCGACCGCATCTACTCCGAGGTCGCGTACGTCGCCTACCACTTCCACTGGTCACTGGACGAGATCCTCGACCTCGAACACGGCGAACGGCTGCGCTACGTGGCCGAGATCGCGAACATCAACAATCGCATCAGTCAGGGACGGTGAGCCGATGTGGCGGTGGCCGTGGCGCTCGCAGCGGACCGTGCAGCGGTCCACCGCGCAGGACGCCACGCCCGACACCGCCTCGACCGGTGACCGCGCGGCAACGACGGCCGACGACCGGGCCGCCGACCCGGCGACCGGCGACCGCCCGGCAGACACGGCGACCGGCGTCGCCTCGGCAGAGACGGCGACCGGCGACCGCCCGGCCGAGACGGCGACCGATGTCGCGCCGTACCGGCGCAACGAGCCGCCCGCCTGGCAGGGCCTGCCGCCGATCCAACGGATCACCCCCGACGAGCCACGGTTGAACCTGCCCGACACGTTCACCGGCACGCTGGCGTCCTGGCGCGATCCGTCGTACCTGGCACCCCTCGGGCACCTCGTCTCCGGCACCGAACCGGCAGGCGTGCTGCACGGCACCGCCGAGCCGGTGGCCGCGCCGACGGAACCGAGGCCGGTCGGGCAGCCCGCCGCCCACGACTCGGTGCCGATGCCGCTCGCCACGCCGGCCGCGCCGACGCCGCGCCGTACGGCGTCCCTGCAACGATCGGTGCTCGGCTCCGGAGGCGCCGATCCCGCGACGGCCGCCCCGTACTCGTCCGGGTCGGCCGCCTCGCACAGTTCCGGCCCGGCCGCCTTCCCCAGCCCGGTGACGCACGGACCCAGCCCGGTGACGCACGGACCCAGCCCGGTCCCGAGCCACGAACCCGGCCCGGTGACGAGCGGCCCCGGCCCGACCGCGAGCCGCGAACCGGTCGCGAGCCATCAGCCGGGCGCGGCCAGCGCGTCCGACCCGGGGCCGGGCACGCCGCACGCGCTGCGGTTGCCACCGGCTGCGCTGCCCGGGCCGGCGTCGGAGTTGCCGCTGGCGACGCCGCCGCGGCCGGTACCGCTGGAGCCGGTGTCGGTCAGCCGGCTGCTGACCGCGCCGCCCCCACCCGTGGAGCTGCATTTGCCCACGGTCAATCAGCCGACCACTGTGGCGCAGCGCACCGTCGAACCGCCCACCGTCGAACCGGCCGATGTCGAGCCACCAGACGGCGGCGGACAGTCCGGCGCACCCGAGGTACCCACGCTGGGCCGCGAGCCCGTTGATCCGGTGCTTCCCGCAGGGGGTGCATCCGCCGTCGACGATCCGGGCCGGGCAGCGTCGGCGGACGCTACCGGAGAATCGGGAGCGTCCGGCCGGCCGCGGCTCGACCTGCCCGTGCAGCGGAGTACGCCGGAGGTGCCGCGACCGCCCCGCCGGCTCGGTCTCGGCGAGCCCATCGTCTCTCCGCTGCTCCCGCCGCGCGACGCCACGTCGCCAGCCGCCCCGGTGCAGCGCGTGCCGGCCGGTGACAGCGCATCCCCACCCCCGCTGGTCCACCGACCGGTAGCCGCCGACCAACCGACCACCGGCCCGAGCTTCCCCGACCAACCGGGCAACAGCCCGAGCAGCGCCGACCAACCGGCCACCCAGCCGAGCACCGACACCGGCCAGCTGGACGGCAACGACCGGGGCGTGACCGGGAGCGGCGCGAGCACCGGCGACCAGGCGGGACTGATCGGGGAGACGGTCGTCTCGCGCCTCGCCGCCGATGCCGACTCCGGCCCCTCCCCGGCAGATGTCGGCCCCGACGCCGGCACCGGCGACGGTTCCCCGACGCCGGTCGGTGACCTGCCGGTCGTCGGCGCACCGGCAGGCCGGAGCGCGCCGGACGGCGGTCCGCCCTCGGGCGCGGGTGGGTCGCCGACCACCGTGCAGACGTACGTGCCACCGGACGGCGAGACACAGGTGGCTCCCCTGCTCGGCCAACCGTCCGTGGCGACGCCACCCAGCGACGGGGAGCCGGCACCGCCCCGGGCCGCCCCGCCGGGACCGGCCAGCGCATCCGGCCGGGCAACGGATCCCGGCGTCGCCCGGAGCGGCGGGGGTGCCGATCTGCCGGTGGTGTCCCGGCTGGCCACGTCGGCCGCCACAAACGATTCCCCGGTACGGCCGGCCGGCAGGCACGCGAGTATCGCACCGGCCGGCAGCGCCACACGGGAGGCACCTGCCACACTCGACGGCGGTGCCGCCACCACCGGGACGGACGCACCGACCGGCGGCATCGAGTCTTTCGGCTTCGGGTCCGGCACTGCCGGTCTGGTCGGTGGCTACGGTGCACCGCCGGAGCAGCCGGACGGTTCGAGTGGGCAACCCGACGTCGTACCGGTGCCTCTGCCCATCGTGGTGGCCCGGCTGGTCGGCGACCGCCCGATCCGGTCGCTGACCGGGGAGTTGCCCCAGCCGGCCGCGCCCGCCGGGCCGAGCGTGCAACGGGTGAGCTGGCAGCAGCACGAGGCGCGGGCGGACGCCGTCCCGCTCGGTGCCCCCGGGCCGGAGCACTCCCAGCCGCGCACCGAGGCACAACCGCCGACCACCACGGGCGGCTCGACACTGCCGGCCGCCTCGGGTGCGTCGACGTCGGGCGGAGCCGGCGGCGGCACGCCGGTCCAGCGCTGGGTGGGTGCGCCACCCGGCTCGCCGCCCCCTTCCCTCCGGTCCGGCTCGGGCGGCGGCAACACCCCGGTCACCGGCGGCAACACCCCCGGTCTCACCAGCTATGGCGGCGGTGGCGGCCCGATGACGTTCTTCACCAGCACCGGCAGCGACGGTGCCCCGATGACGTACCTCGTCAGCTCCGGCGCGGGCGGCACTGCGGCGGCGTACTCCGATGGGCCGGTCGGGTCGTTGCCCGTGCAGCGGGCCGAGTCCACGACCGTGCCGACGGAGGACCTGCCCCCGGCGGAGTTGTCCAGCCCGCCCCCGCCCGACCTGCCCTCGCCGTCGGCGACAGTGGCGGCACCGCCGCCCGGTGACGCGACGGCGGCCGGGCAGCCGGCCACGCCGGGCGCACCCGGCGCCGGGTTGGAGCCCGAGGAACTGCTGAAGAAGCTGTACGACCCGCTGCTGCGCCGGTTGAAGACCGAGCTGCGCCTCGACCGGGAACGGCACGGGGTGCTCGGCGGACCCGGCTGACCGCACCACCGCGCCGCGAACCAGCGCCGAACGACCAGGAGGAATGGATGACCAAGGACGAGGTCGCCGTCGCGATCGCCTTCGTCGTCAAGATCGACGATCAGGATCTCGGCGCGTTCAACACCTGCGACGGGCTGGGTTGCGAGGTGGTGGTGGAGCAGCGCGAGGAGGGCGGCAACAACGGCCACGTCTGGCAGTTGCCGACCCGGATGAAGTTCTCAAACGTCAAGCTCTCCCGGCCGATCACGGCGGAGAGCACCAAGCTGATGCGCTGGTTCTCCGGCATGGCCAACGGGATCACCCGCAAGACCGCCACGATCGAGGCTCGCACTTTGGAGGGCACCGTGATCGCCCGCTGGGGACTGCTCGACGTCATCCCGGTGAAGTGGTCCGGGCCGCAGCTCAGCCCGGACAGCCCGAAAGTCGCCGTGGAGACGCTGGAGCTGGCGCACCACGGCTTCTTCGGTCCCGGGGCCGGGGGGTGAAGCCGTGAGCGCCTCACCTGTCACGTTCACCGCCGCCGGCAGCCCCGCCGGGCGGGGCGGCGGGGCACCGCCGCAGTTGACCCACGCCTACCTCCAGTTGCACGAGCCGCCCCGCAACGGCGGCACCGCCTCACCCGGGGCGAAGCTGAGCCAGATCCCGTTCCAGTTCAACCCGAAGGAGCTGGCGCTGACCAAGACCGCCAAGTGGAAGCGGGACGCGCAGCGCAACGCCAAGAAGAGCGGGGTGCCGGAGTTCACCGGGTCGGATCCGTGCAAGCTGAGCCTGGAGATGTTCTTCGACGCCACCGACACCATGGACAGCTCGGTGGTGAAGCGGGTCGAGGAACTCTTCGCCTGCTGCGTACCGACCGACGCGAGCCGGCAGCAGAAGAAGGGCTCGCCGCCGTGGGTGGTGTTCCACTGGGGCGGCATGGTCGGCTTTCCGTCCTTCGTGGCAAGTGTCAACGCCAAGTACACCCTGTTCACCCCGGGCGGGACACCGGTACGGGCGCTGTGCACGGTGACCCTGGAGGAGATCTCGGGCGAGCAGCCGGGGCAGAACCCCACCTCCGGCGCGCTCGCCGCTCGGGACATCCACGTCGTCGTCGCCGGGGACACCCTGCACTCGGTGGCCTATCAGGCGTACGGGCGGGCGGGGCTGTGGCGGCAGATCGCCGAGGCCAACGAGATCGACGACCCGATGCGGCTGCGCCCCGGCACCGCCCTGCTGGTGCCGGCACCCGAGGAACTGACGGACGGTGCCCGTGGCCAATGAGCAGTTCGCAAACGCCCTCCTGGTCGAGGTGGCCGGCAGCCCGTTGCCCGCCGAGATCGCGGCGCTGCTGACGTACGCGGCGGTGGACGACAGCCGTAACCTGCCCGACCGGTTCGTGCTGCGCTACCGCGACCCGGACCGCAGTGTGCTGGCCAAGGGTGGCTTCACCATCGGCGCGCCGGTGCGGCTGAGCGTGCAGACCTCCGACCCGGGTGGGCCGGTGCTCCTGCTCAGCGGCGAGGTCACCGCCCTGGAGTGCGAACTGGACCCGACCGGCACGTTCAGCGAGGTACGCGGCCTCGACCTGGCGCACCGGCTGCTGCGCGGGCGGCGGGTCGCCGCGTACCCGGGGATGAGCGTGCCCGACATCGTGCGCAAGGTGGCGCAGCGGGCCGGGCTGAAGGCGGGCCGGATCGACCCGGTGGCGGGCATCGGCGGCGAGCCGGAGACGCAGCTGAGCCAGGACAACGTCAGCGACTGGGCATTCCTGCACCGGCTCGCGGAGCTGGTCGGCGCCCAGGTGATGGTGGTCGACGGGGAGCTGCACCTGCGGATGCCCGAACCACCGGCCGGCGCACCCGATCCGTCCGCGCGGGCCACCCAGGACCCGCTGGTGCTGGAGGTCAACCAGAACCTGATCGCGCTGCGCGCCGGGGTCACCGCCACCGCGCAGGTGCCCGAGGTGGGCGCGCGCGGCTGGGATCCGGCCACGAAGCGGGCGGTCAGTTCGACCGCTACGCCGAAGGTGCCCGGCGCCCAGGGCATCGGGGTGAACCCGGCCGAGCTGGGGAAGAAGGTGGGCAGCCCGCCGTACCTGGTCGCCGATCCGATCCTCGGCACGGACGCCGCGGTCCGGACGGTCGCCGACGCGCTCGCCGGTGAGCTCGGTGCCGGCTGCGCCGAGATCGAGGGGGTGGCGAAGGGCAACGCCCGGCTACGCGCGGGCACGGCGGTGGCGCTGGCCAACATCGGCGAACCGTTCCAGGGCAGGTACGTGCTGACCAGCACCCGGCACCTGTTCAGCCAGGAGGCCGGCTACACCACGGCGTTCACCGTCTCCGGCCGCTCCGACCGCTCGCTGTACGGCCTGACCGCCGGCGGTACGGTGCCCGAACGACCCGGCCAGGGCCTGGTTCCGGCGGTGGTCAGCGACGTGAAGGATCCGAAGAAGCTGGGCCGGGTCCGGCTCACCCTGCCGTGGCTGGACGAGAAGTACACCACCGGCTGGGCCCGGGTGGTGCAGCCCGGCGCGGGCGCGGACCGGGGGGCGGTGCTGCTGCCGGAGGTGGGCGACGAGGTGCTTGTCGGGTTCACCGGCGGCAACCTGGACGCCGCGTACGTTCTCGGTGGGCTGCACAACGGCAAGGACGCGCCGCCGAAGCTGGACACCGACGCGGTGGACGGCGGCAGTGGCCGGATCGCCGCGCGGGCGCTGGTCTCCCGCACCGGTCACCGGTTGGAGCTGCTGGAGGCCGGCAGCGGCCCGGACGGGGTGCTGATCGCCACCGGCGACCGGAAGTTCACCGTGCGGTTGGACCGCGCCGGCAAGCAGATCGAGATCGTCAGCGACGGCAAGGTGAGCGTCCAGGCTCGCAACGGGATCAGCCTGGACGCCGGCACCGGGTCGCTGGAGTTGGCCGGGCAACGGGTCACCGTTTCGGCAAAGGGCGACCTCAGCGTCGAGGGGCAGGGCCCGGTCACCGTTCGTGGCGCCGTGGTCCGGATCAACTGAACAACCCGAATCAACTGAACAACCCGGCCGACGGGTCGGCCGCACCGAAGGGAGAGTGTCGTGCCACCAGCCGCACGCGTCGGCGATCCGACGGCTCACCCGGGGACGATCGGCGGCCCCGGGGTGCCCACCGTGTTGATCGGCGGGCAGCCCGCGGCGACCGTGGGCACCATGCACACCTGTGCCTTTCCGGGCGTCCCACCGCATCCACCCTCGCCGTTGGTGCCGCCCGGCTGTCCCACGGTGCTGATCGGCGGACGGCCCGCAGCCCGCATAGGTGACCTGAGCGGTTGCGGGGCCCCGATCATCGCCGGCTGCCCGACCGTGCTGATCGGCGGGTGAGGCGGATGGCCACGGATTTCGTCGGCGCCGGCTGGGCTTTTCCGCTGCGTACCGACCCGACCGGCGGGATCGCGCTGGTCCGTGGGGACCGGGAGGTGGTGGAGAGCATCCGGCTGATCCTCGGCACCGCGCCCGGTGAACGGCCCGGCCGGCCCGAGTTCGGCTGCGCCATCCACGAGTTGGTGTTCGCGCCGGCCGACCCGACCACCGCCGGGCAGGTGGCCTACCAGGTACGGCTGGCGCTGGAGCGGTGGGAGCCACGCATCGAACTGGACGACGTGCTTGTCGACTTCGCCGACGCCGCCCGCGGCACCCTGCACATCGACATCCGCTACCGGCTGCGCCAGGACAACGACCCGCGCAACCTGGTCTTTCCGTTCTATGTGATCCCCACGCACGAACCCGGAGCCGAGTGATGGCCCTGCCCGCACCGAATCTCGACGACCGCCGGTTCCAGGATCTGGTGGACGACGCGAAGCGTCTGGTGCAGCGGCGCTGCCCGGAGTGGACCGACCACAACGTCTCCGACCCGGGGGTGACCCTGATCGAGACGTTCGCGTACATGGTCGACCAGATGCTCTACCGGCTCAACCGGGTGCCGGACCGGCACTACGTGAAGTTCCTCGACCTGCTCGGCATCACCCCGTTCCCGCCGGCGGTGGCCTCGACGGACGTCACCTTCTGGCTCTCCGCGCCACGGGACGCGCCGGTCGTGGTGCCGGCCGGCACGCACGTGGCGACCGTCCGGGCGGAGAACGTCGAGCCGGTCACCTTCGAGACGCTGCGCGAACTGACGGTGCCGCCGTGCCGGCTGCTGCGGGTGCTGACGGTGCCGGCCGGGGGCCAGCCGACGGATCGCACCGGTGAGCTGCACGGCCCGGACCGCCTACCGGCCTTTGCCGACCCGCCGGTGGCCGGCGACGCGGTGCTGTTCGGGCTCGACGAGCCGGTGCCCGGCTGCGCGGTGCTGCTCACCATGGACTGGGAGGTCGCCGGGCGCGGCGTGGACCCGACGAACCCTCCGCTGGTGTGGGAGGCGTTGACCGACGACGGCTGGGTGGAGTGCCCGGTGGAGCGGGACAGCACGGGTGCGCTCAACCGGGCCGGCGAGGTGGTGCTGCACGTACCGGCCGGACACAGCGCTTCGGTGGTCGCGCGGCACCGCGCCGGCTGGTTGCGGTGCCGGCTGCGCCAGCCCGCACCGGGGCAGCCGTTCTTCAACGCTCCGCCCCGGTTGGGCCAGGCGGAGGCGGTAAGCATCGGCGGCACGGTGGAGGCCTGCCACGCGGAGCTGATCGCCGGGGAGAACCTCGGCGCCTCCGAGGGGGTACCCGGCCAGCGGTTCTCGGTCCAGCGGGCCCCGATCGTGGCCGCCGACGGCGCGATCGAGATCGAGGTGAGCGGCGCCGACGGCTGGCAGACCTGGCAGGAGGTGCCGACCTTCGCCGACTCGCGGCCGGAGGATCGGCACGTCTGCGTGGACCGGGCCAGCGGGGAGATCAGCTTCGGACCGGCCGTACGACAGCCCGACGGCACCCTCAGCCAGCACGGGGCGGTGCCCCCGAAGGGCGCGGTGGTCCGGATTCCGGCCTATCGGACGGGCGGCGGCCGGCAGGGCAATGTGGCGGCCCGCACGCTCAGCGTGCTGCGTGACCCGGTGCCGTTCGTGTCGACCGTGACCAACCTGGCCGCCGCCACCGGCGGGGTGGACGGCGAGTCGCTGGCCGAGACGTCGGTACGGGGGCCGCTTACCCTGCGGACCCGGGAGCGGGCGGTCACCGCCGAGGACTACGAGCAGCTGTCCCGGCAGGCCGCGCCGGAGGTGCAGCGGGTGCGGTGCGTACCGGCGGGCGAGAACTCCGCCGCGGTGCGGGTGCTGGTGGTCCCCGCGTTGGGTGAGCACCGCGACACCGACGACGACGCGGCCCGGTTCGCCGCGCTGCGGCCCCGCGACGAGATCCTGGAACGGATCCGGAGTTTCCTCGACTCCCGCCGCTGCGTCGGCGCCCGGGTGCTGGTCGAGCCGCCGTTCTACCAGGGGGTCACGGTGGTCGCCCAGATCCGCGCCCGGTCCCGGGCCAGCGGCTCCAACGCCGACCTGCGCCGCCGCGCGGTGCGGGCCCTCTACGACTACCTGGATCCGGTGCGGGGTGGCCCGGAGGGCACCGGCTGGCCCTTCGGGCGGCCCGTGCAGTCCGGCGAGCTGCACGCGGTACTGCAACGTGTCGTCGGGGTCGACCTGGTCGAGGAGGTACGCCTCTTCGGCGCCGACCCGACCAGCGGAGCACGCGGCGAGGCGGTGCAGCGCCTCGAACTCGACGTCAACGCGCTCGCCTTCTCGTACGGCCACCAGGTGCGGGTCACCGGGTGACGGGCCGCAGCGCCGAGGTCAGGAGGAGATGATGCGGGGTTCGATTCCGGGGTTGGTCAGCCCGCACCCGATCGGGCAACAGCTGCCCGCGGTCTACCTGGAGGACGACTTCGCGCAGCGGTTCACCGCCGGCCTCGACGACGTGCTGGCACCGGTCCTGCTGACGTTGGACTGCCTCGACGCCTACTTCGACCTGGAGTTGGCGCCGCCGGATTTCCTGGACTGGCTGGCCGGTTGGGTCGCCGCCCCGTCGGACGGGGACCGGCCGGCGCAGGCGCGCCGCGATCTGGTCCGGCACGCGGTGGAACTGCACCGTTGGCGTGGCACGGCCAGGGGCGTCGAACTGGCGTTGCGGGTCGCCACCGGCGCCCAGGTGGAGGTCACCGACAACGGTGGCGTGAGCTGGTCGGCGACGCCGACGGGTGAGCCGCCGGCCGAGGAGGCCGCAGCGGTCCGGGTACGGGTCCGGGGCGACGTCGACGAGGCGTTGGTGCGCCAGGTGCTGGCCTCCGCCGTACCGGCCCACGTCCGGACGACCCTGGAGATCCTGCCATGATCACTTGTGCCGAATGCGGCGCGACAAACGAGGCCGGCGCCCAGTTCTGCGGGACCTGCGGCGAGTTCCTCTGGGACAGTTCGTCGCGCACCAGGCAGGCGACCGACCGGGCACGGCCGACGCCCCCACCGGACCAGCAAGACCAGACCGGCGACGAGCGGCACCCCGAGGCGGCACGGCCCGACCCGACCAGGCCCGGCCAGCCCGATCCGACCAAGCCCTACCCGACCAGGCCCGGGCAGCCCGACCCACCGGGACCCGGGCAGCCCGAGGCACCGAAGTCCGCGCGGTCCGAGCCACCGGAACCGGCGCAACCCGAGGCACCGAAACCTGTGCAGCCCGGTCGGCCGAGACCGGTGCAGCCCGGCCCGCCGGAGCCCGGGCCGGTGTCGGAGGAGGACTCGGCACGCCCGCCGGACACCCGGGTGACCTGCCCGAATCCGGCCTGCGGCGCGCTGAACGACCCGGGCCGGCGGTTCTGTCTGCGCTGCGGCACGTCGTTGGTCGCCTCGACGGTCACCGCGGAACGGAAACGCACCTGGTGGCAGCGGTTGTTGGACTGGTTGCGGGGGCGGGGGTCCCGCCATCGCAGTCTGCGCGACGAGGAACGCCGGGTCGGCGCGGCCGCCCGCCGGATCCTGCTGATCATGCTGGCCGTCTGTGTCGTCGCGGTGCTGGCCGTGGTCGGTCCGCCGTTGGCGCGGCGAGGAGTGGAGGCGGTACGCGACCGCATCCAGGATCCGACCCCGCTCGTACCCACCTCGGTGGTCGCCTCGTCGGAGGCGCCCGGCTCGGGCGCCAACCGGCTCATCGACGGGGCGAGCAACCGGTACTGGGCACCGACCGGCCGGGCAGTCGACTCGTGGGTGGAGGGACGCTTCAACGAGCCGGTACGTCTGCTCACCATCGTGATCACCCCGGGTGTCAGTCCGCGCCGGCAGGCATACCTCGCCGCGGGACGCCCCCGCGAGCTGACCGTGATCACCGTCGACGCCGAGGGCGAGGAAGAGAGCACCGACATCGAACTGCTCGACGAGCCCGGGGAGCAGCACTTCGACGTTCCCCGGCCGAACCTGGTGCGGATCAGGCTGGTTGTCCGCTCGACGTACGGTCCCGGGTTGATCCCGGCCGTGGCGATCGGGGAAGCGGAATTCTTTGGTCGGCGCTGACCGTGACCGGCGACGGGGCACCCGCGACCATGGCCGGGTCCAGCCCGAGCGAGACGAGCACGTCGGCGTACCGGCGTCGGGCGTGTGCCGCCGCAGCGGCGTTCCCGGCCCGGTCGTGCGCGGCGATCAGCGCCCGCCAGCCGACGTCGTGGCAGGGGTCGATCTCGACGCAGCGGGCCGCCATCGCCATCGCCGACTCCGCCTCGTCGCCGCCGCGCAGGGCGGCCTCGGCGAGCCGGGCCGCCGCGTCGGCCGCCTGCCGGCGCAGGGTCTCCCGATCGGCCACCACCCACTCCGCCGGGCCGTCCTCCGGCAGCAGCTCACCGGTGTACGCGGTCACCGCCGCCCGCAGGTCGTCCAGGGTCCGGGGGTCGGTGGGGGCGCGCCGGGCGGCCCGCTCCACCGCCCGCCGGAACTCGCTGACGTCGCACCACGCGTCCGGTGGCAACGCCAACAGGTACGCGTCGCCGTCGCGGTGCAGCAGCGTCTCCCGGTCGGCGTGCGGCAGGTGGGTGTCCAGGAATCGGCGCAGGCTGGAGAGGGCGACGTGCAGGGTCCGGGTGGCGGTCGCCGGGTCGGTGTCCGGCCAGAGCGCGTCGAGCAGCCGGTCGCGGTGCACCGGGGCGGCCCGCATGGCGAGCATCCGGGCCAACGCCCGGGCACGGGGACGCAGCGGGGCCCAGTTCAGCGGCTCACCGTGCAGACAGATCTGGAACCCGCCGAAGCAGCGTACGGTAAGCGGGGCGCTGCGTGGCACGGCCGCCGACGGCTGGGCCTCGGGGGTGAGCCACGCGGACACCGCCGCCCGGGGCATGCCGGCGTGCTCGGCGGCGGCGTGCACGGCCGTCAGCGCGTTGCTGCGGCCGGGACCGGCCGGCACCCCGGCGGCGAGGGCGAGCACCCGCGCCCCCGGCACTCCGGCGGCCCGCGCCGTGCTCTCCGCCCGCCGGACCTCGACCTCGGCGTCGGGTACCCGGGTGCGCACGGCGGCCAGCCCGAGCAGGGACTGCGCCCAGGCGGCGAGCGCACCGGCGTCCACCGCGCGGGCCCGGTCGAGCAGCCGGGTCGCCTCCTCCGGTGCGGGCCCGCCGTGCAGCGAGCGGGCCAGCGTGACGCAACCCGCGGCGAGCAGGGCACCCCACGGGTCATCGAGCCGGTCGCACTCCTCCGTGACCGCGGCGGCCTCCTTCAGGTCCGCCTCCGCGCCGCTGAGCGCCGGCACCGCCCGGGCCAACCGGACCAGCCAGGGCAGTCCCGCCCGGTCGGCGGCCAAGCCCACGGCGGCGACCGCGGTGACCGCCTGTGGATCGGCGCGGGCGACCGCGACGGCGGCCCGCAACAGCCGGCCGGCGAGCCCCACCAGGTCGCTGTCGGCCCAGCTCTCCTGCTCCAGCACCCGCAACGCCTCGGTGACGTGCCCGGCCAGCAGCGAGGCGGCGGCCCGGACCAGTACGTCCTCGGCACCGGTTAGCCGCTCCGCCTCCCCGACCACGACTGCCGGGTGCCGGCGGGTGGCGGTGCGCAACCAACCCGACCAGTGTCCGCGCCAGTGCGGTGTGTCCGGCAGCCAGGCCGTCACGTCGGCGCGCAGGGATCGGCATCGAGCCGCGCCCGGACCGGCGCCGAAGAGTTCCTCGGCCCGGCGCAGCAGCGGTGCCGCCGCCGCCAGTTGCCCCTCGTTGATCCGGTGCTGGGCGTCGGCCAGCACCAGCCACGGATCCTCGGCGATGAACCATGCCGGCAGCAGGTCGGACCACGGATCGAGACCGCGAACGGCGACGGCGCTGCCGGCGGCGTCGAGCAGCCGGTGCACCTCGGGCCAGCGTTGGGCGCGGGCGAAGCAGCGCGCCGCCTCCAGCGTGGCGCCCTCCTCGGCGAGCAGCCGCCCGGCGCGGGCGTGCCAGTCCCGGGCCCCGGCCTCCCCCTTCTCCTCGGTCAGCACGGCGGTGAGGTGGCCCCGGAGCACCTCGTGGTAGGTGAAGGACCGGCCGCCGTCGTGGGACACCGTGAACGCCTGCCGCCGTTCCAGTTCTTCCAGCGCGACCTGCGCGCCACCGCTGCCGAGCAGCCGGTCGCAGCGCTCGGCGGTGACGATCTCGAAGACCGAGGTGAGGACGAGGAACCGGTGCAGCTCCGGGGCCAGCTCCGCCAGCACCGTCCGGGTGAGGTAGTCGCGGGAGAGGGCCGAGCGGACCTTCAGCGTGCCCACGGCCCGGCGCCGGTCGGGCAACGGCTGCCCCTGGGTGGATAGGTGGTAGAGCTTCAGTCCGGCCGCCCATCCGCCGAGCCGCCGGGCCAACGCCGCCACGTCGTCGGCGGGCAGCGGTTCCCGGTAGACGTCGCGCAGCAGCCGCTCGACCTCCCAGGCGCGGAAGCGCAACTGCTCGGCGTCGACGACGACGCTGTCGGAGAACTCGTGCCGGGTCAGGATCAGCGGGGACACCCGACGGGTACCGATCAGGACGCCCAGGCCCTCGCCGGTCAGGGCGAGGGCGCGTTCCAACAGCACCGACTCCCCCGGCGAGCCCTCGATCAGGTGCAGGTCGTCGACGATCAGCAGGCCGTCGTCGCCGTCGGGGCGGGCCGCGTCGACGCGGGCCAGGACCAGCGCCGGATCCGCGTCGGCCGGCACGATCCGTAACCAGCGCACCGGGCCGTCGACCTGGTCGGCGTACTGGGCGAGCAGGGTGGTCTTGCCGCATCCGGCCGGCGCCACGACCAGGCCGAGCGACCGAGGTCGTACGCTCAGCGCGGTGATCAGCCTCGATCGCACGAGGCCCCGCGACGGGCTGCGGGCAGACTCCGTCGACATCACGTACACCTCCCCCGAGGCCGCCCATGAGGACACGTTCCCGTGACCGCACCACCGCTCATGGTAGTCAGCGAAATCGCATAGTAGCTTTCGGTAATCCGACCCACACCGTCGGATTTAAGTCGATTGACATCGATCCCACCTTGCGCCGCCTCGTGCACGATGACCCGTCAGCCATCAAAGATGCTCGATCTCGCATTTGCGTGGCCCGGTGGGGGTACCGAGGTGACGATGACAGAGGACCGGGCCGCCCGTGCGGACGCGTCCGAGCCAGACGGAACGCCGCCGCCGGGCTCGGACGCGGTGCTGGTGCCGCCCGGCGGCGGGGTGCCCACGCCACCACAGCGGGTCCGCTGGGCCGGCGCGGTGGCGGCGTTACGGTGCCCGCCCTTCCGGGCCTTCTGGGCGGGGGCGGTCTGCGCCAGCACGGCCACCTGGATGCTCAACCTGACCGTGCCGCTGCTGCTCTACCAGGCCACCGGTCGGGCGCTGTGGGCCGGGCTCGGCGCCTTCGCACAGTTCGTACCGGCGATGCTCGGCTCCCCGGTCGGCGGGCTGCTGGCCGACCGCTACCCACGCCGGGCCGTGCTGGCCGTCTCGCAGGCGGTCGCGCTGCTCGTCGCCCTGCTGTTGGCGCTGCTCAGCCGGGCCGACGCGGCGCACCCGGCGGCGTTGCTGACCCTGGTCGCCCTCTCCGGCGCGGCGAACGGGGTGCAGACGCCCGCCTGGCAGAGCCTCATCCCCCAGTTGGTGCCCGCCCGCCACCTGCTAAACGCGATCGCGCTCAACGCGATGCAGGCCAACCTCGCCCGGGCGCTGGGCCCGGTGCTGGCCACGGCGGTGCTGGTCCGGGCCGGCGGCACCGCGGCCTTCCTGGTGGCCGCCGGCGCCAACGTCCTGATGCTGCTCGCTCTCGTGGCGGTGCGGCCGCGCCCGATCCAGGGCCCGGCGTCGCGCAGGTCGATGCTCGCCCGGCTGCGCGACGGCGTCCGCTACACCCGCCGGGTGCCCGGCCTGCTTGTCGCGGTGCTGCTCGCCGGCAGCGTGTCCTTCGTCGGTACGCCGATCGTGCAACTCGCTGCGGTCTTCGCCACCGACGTCTACCACGCCGGCACCACCGGTGCCGGCCTGCTCGCCTCCGGGCTGGGCACCGGTGCCGTCCTCGGCGCGGTCCTGCTCAGCGTCTACGGCACCGGCCACCGGCGGGCCCGGGTGGCCGGGCTGGCGCTGACCGTGCACGGGATCGCGACCCTCGCCCTGGCGGTGGCCCCGACGCTCTGGTCCGGGTTCGCGGCGGTGCTCCTGGTCGGGGTGAGCTACCTCGCGGTCCTCTCCAACGCCAACGTGACCATGCAGGTGCTTACGGCCGAGGCGTTGCGCGGCCGGGTCGCCTCGCTGTACTGGATGGCCTTCGCCGGTGGCTATCCGGCCGGCGCCCTGGTGCAGAGTTGGCTGGCGGACCTGATCGGGGTGCGGTGGGCGGTGGCGCTGACCGCAGTGGCGCTGGGCCTGCTGGTGGTCTGGCTGCGGCGACGTCGGCTGCTGGAGGCCCTGGACGGCCCCGCCCCGACCGGCCGGTGAGCCGCGCTGGCGGTGGTGGTCAGGAGACCGCAACCGTCGCCGGTACGGCGAGCACGACCCCGCTTGCGGGTCGGGTCGGTATGCGGTGCAGCGGGATGTCCAGGTCCTGCTCCGGCAACCGGTAGTCGAGCTGGGCGAGCCGGACGCAGAGCGCCCGCAGCAGGGCGACGGTGATCTGCTCCCCCGGGCAGCGGTGGCCGGTGCGCGGATCACCGCCGCCCTGCGGTACGAGGTCGAAGGCGCCGATGGGTCGGCCGAGAAAGCGCTGCGGGTCGAACCGGTACGGGTCGGGGAAGACTCTCGGGTCATGGTTCTGCCCGTACAGGTCGAGCAGGACGATGGCTCCGGCCGGGATGTGGGTGCCCTGCCACGTCAGGTCGGTCGCCGCCCGGCCACCGACGAAGGGGGCGAACGGGTAGAAGCGGCGCACCTCGTGCGCGAACGCCTCGCTGAAGGCGGGGTCGTCGGCGCGGAGCCGGTCACGGTACTCGGGCCAACGATGCAGCGCGTGCCCGGCGAAGGTCACGAACCAGGTCACCGCGACGGTCGGGCGGATGACGTTGAGGATCTCGACGGCGGCGGTCTCCGCGTCCAGCAGCCGGCCATCGCTGTCGCGGTGCTCCGCCACCGCCGCCAGCACCGACCCCTGCGGTGCCCGGATCTCGCCCGCCCTGACCTGACGGACGAGGTCGGCCAGCCAGCGCTCCCGGCGGCCCCGGGCCAGGCGCGCCTTCCAGTGTCGGGGTCCCGCCGTGGCGAAGCCGTCCACCATCGCAACCAGGTCCTCGGCGAACGCCGGCAACTCCGCCTCGTCCACCGCGATTCCGCTCCAGTCACAGACCGCGCGGGTCAACACCACAGGGATCTCGTCGAAGAGCACGACCCGGCGACCCGCCCAGGAGCGTACGGCGGCGTCCCAGGCCGCCTCGGTCCGTTCGACCAGGCCCTCGAACCCACCGTTCATCAGCAACGCGGTGAACATCGCCTTGCGGACCCGATGCTGCTCACCGTCGAGGGTGTGCACCGCCTTCTTGCCGAAGAGCGTCCCCTGGAGTGGTTCCGGAACGGCACCCTCGCGCTGGATGTGGCGTTCGTCGTAGAAGAACCGCACGGCCTCGGGGCCGCGCAACGCGACCGCCTGCTGCCCGAGCAGCCGCGTACGGAACACGTCCCTGTGCTCGCGGCGCATCCGGTTGGGCAGCCACCCGTACCCCTGAATCGCGACTGTCAAGGTGTCGTCCACGCGTCCCATCAGGTCAAACAGCATGTGCTGGTGCTGCCCGTTCAGCCGCCACCGAAACAAGGAAGGGCCCCCCATTAACGCCTGCGGTAGCAAAGGGGCCCCCTTTTAACATTTGCTCTCTCCTCTGCTCCCCTAGACGGGCCGAGGTAGCCGGTCAGGCCAGCTCGCCAGGTGGCATCGGTCGAGTCGGACCCGCACATGCCTGTTCCCTTCCCAAACGGGTACGACCGTGCGGTTCACGGCGACCGGGGGGAGCCGGGCAATTGCGGGGACGGTATGGGCGCGACCAGGCGACGCACCTGGCGGCAGTGCTCGGCGAGGGGGCGACGGGCGTCAACGGGCTGACGCTCGCCAGCCGACCGGACGAGCCGGGGGCACCCCTGACTGCGATCCTGCCCAGCGTCACGGCCCTCGTTCCGACGGCCCGACGCCCCCTCCTTGAGGAGGCGAGATGACCGAACTCGTGTTCCGCCCGCTCGCGGACGCGTTCATGCAGGTAGGTGTCTACGTCGCCGTCATGGTGGCGTTGTTCGGGTGGCTGCGCTGGCGCTACGGGGACCGGGTCACCGACGGGCTCGCCCGTCGCCGCCGGGTGGGGCCGCTGCTCGGCGCGCTGCTCGGCGTCAGTCCCGGCTGCGGTGGCGCGATCATCCTCATGCCGCTGTACGCCCGCGGCAAGGTCAGCTTCGGCACGGTGGTGGCCGCGTTGGTCGCGACCATGGGCGACTCGTCCTGGGTGGTGCTCGCCTGGAACCCGCTCTTCGCGCTCAAGTTGCACGTGCTCCTGTTCGCCGTCGGTCTGGTCACCGGGTACGTCGTCGACGCGCTCGGCATCGATCCCGCGCGCGCCGCCGTCAGACCGCAGGCTCCCGCCACCGCGTTGATCCCCACCGCCACCGCGCTCAGCCCGGCCACCGCACTCAGCCCGGCCGCACTCAGCCCGGCCGCGCTCAGCCCGGCCGCGCTCAGCCCGGCCGCCCCGGGCCCCACCGCCGCCGGGCTGAGCCTCGCCAGCGACGCCGGGACCGACCTCGCCTCGTCCCGACGCCTGCTCGGCGGGGTGCTGCCCCGGGTCTCCGCCGCGACCGCGTTCTGGGGGCTCACCACGCCCGCCTTCGCCGTCTCCGTGCCTGTGGTGTTCCAACTCGTCGACCCGAACGCCCTGACCCGGCTGCTCGGCGGGGTGGATCCGTACCTCACGCTCGGTGTCCTCGGCACGCTGGTGGCGGCGCTCATCTTCGCCGCCGGGCGGGGACGGCTGGCCGACGACACCCTGGAGACCGCGCATGCCCGCTCGATGGCCGCCACGATGCGGCACAGCGCACACGAGGCCAGCTTCGTCACCGTCTGGGTCGCCGTGGCCTACCTCGGTTGGCAGGTGCTGACCACCACCACCGGCTTCGACGGTTCCCAGCTCGTCCTGACCGGCATCCTCGGCGTACTGGTCGGCGCGGCGATCGGCCTCATCCCCGGCTGCGCCGTGCAGATCGTCTTCACCGGTCTCTACGTCAACGGCGGGCTGCCGCTACCCACCCTGGTCGCCAACGCCATCAGCCAGGACGGCGACGCCCTCATCCCGCTCGCCGCGCTGCGCCGGCACTCCGCGCTGGTGGCGACAGTCATCACCACCGTCCCCGCAGCGACCGTCGGTGCCGCCCTGCTCGTCCTCCTCTGACGCACCGTCCGACCCCGGGAGTCCCGACCGTTCGATCATGGGCGTCGCCGCGAGCAGTGCCCGGGTGTACGGATGGCGGGGGCCGGTGGTGACCGCCACGGTCTCGCCCTGTTCGACGATGCGACCGTTGCGCATCACCGCGATCCGGTCGGCGAGTTGCCGGACCACGGCGAGATCGTGGGAGATGAACAGGCAGGCGAAGCCGAGTCGATCGCGCAGGTCGCAGAGCAGGTTGAGGATCTTGGCCTGCACCGACACGTCGAGCGCGGTGACCGGTTCGTCGCAGACGAGTAGGCGCGGCTCGACGGCGAGCGCCCGGGCGATCGCGACGCGCTGCTGCTGGCCGCCGGAGAGTTGCTGGGGCCGGCGGTCGGCCACGCCAGGATCGAGGCCGACGAGATCCAGCAGTTCGTCCACGCGTGCGGACCGGAGGCGGGTGGCGCCGATGCGGTGGATGTGCAGCGGTTCGGCGATGGCTTGGCGGGCGGTCTGTCGGGGGCTGAGGGTGAGACCGGGGTCCTGGAACACCATCTGCACCTGTCGCCGGTGTTCCCGTAGGCGCCGACCACGCAGGCCGTGCACGTCGATGCCGGCGAACCGTACCGATCCCGTGTCGGGTCGGTGCAGTCCGGTGATCACGCGGGCCAGGGTCGTCTTGCCGCAGCCCGACTCGCCGACCAGCCCGACGATCTCGCCTGCCTCGACGCGCATCGTCACGTCCTCGACCACGGTCACCCGACCCCGACCCCGACCCCGGGCGCCGGGGTGGCCGGCGGTGAGCTGCTCGATCTCCAACATCGGTCACTCCTCGTACGGTGTGCCGGCGGTCCCGGGCAGCCGCGTGGTCGCGCCGCGCGGTCGAAGGCACGCGGCTCGGTGCACCGGGCCAGACGCGCTCGGCACCGGGCCAGACGCGCTCGGCACCGGGTCGAGCGTGCTCGGCACCGAATCCCGCGTGGCCGGCAGCGGGTCGAGCGTTTCCAGCGTTGGCCGATGCTCCGCGCAGGCCGGCACGGCGATCGGGCAGCGCGGCGTGAAGGCACAGCCGCCGGTGTCGTCCGGCCCCGCACCGGAGCGCCCCGGCATGGTGCGGAACCGGGTGCCCGGTACCGCCGTAGGCCGCGGCACCGCGTCGAGCAGGCCACGGGTGTACGGGTGCTGCGGCTGTTCGAGCACGGTAGCCAGCGGTCCCGACTCGACGATCCGGCCGGCGTACAGCACGGCCACCTCGTCCGCCAGCCGGGTCACCACCGCCAGGTCGTGGCTGATAATGATCATGGACATGCCGAGTTCGTCGCGCAGCCGGGCCAACAGGTCGAGCAGCTGCGCCTGGACGGTGACGTCGAGAGCGGAGGTGGGTTCGTCGGCGACGAGCAGCTCCGGCTCACCAGCGAGGGCGATGGCGATCTGCGCCCGCTGGCGCATCCCGCCGGAGAGCTGGTGCGGCAACGCGCGGGCGGTCCCGGGCGGATCCGGCAGACCGGCCAGGCGCAGCAGTTCCTCGGTGACCCGGCGGGTCGCGTCGCGCCGGCCGCCACGACCCGCGTTGCGGACCGCCTCGTCGACGTGGGCGCCGATGCTCCGCAGCGGGTTGAGGGCGGCGAGGCTGTCCTGGAAGACCATGCCCACCCGGCGGGGGTCGACCCGGTGCCGGTCACACGGCTCGTGGCCGACGAGTTGGCGGGCCCCGGTCCCGTCGCCGAGCAGCGCCGAGCCGGTGACGACCGCGCTGGGGTCCAGCAGCCCGAACGGAGCCAGCGCCGCCGTGGTCTTGCCGCTGCCGCTCTCCCCGACGATACCCAGGATCCGGCCACGGCATACCTCGTAGCCGACGTCGGCGATCACCCGGCGGCGACCGCCGCCGTGCGGATAGCTGACGGAGAGGTCGCGTACCCGCAGCACCGTGCCGACGCCGGGAGCCGGGGGTGCGGCCGGCACCGCGCCCGGCCGGCCGGGTGCCGGATCGGCGGCGCGGCGGCGCGGCCGGGCGGGCAGTACCCAGCGCAGGATCGACGGCCGCTCCTCCCCCACCGCCAGGCGTTCGCCGAGCAGGTTGCTGGCGAACACCACGACGGTGATGGCGACGCCCGGCGGGTACGCCAGCCACCAGGCGGAGGCCAGGTAGGGGCGCCCTTCGATGAGCAGCTGCCCCCACTCGGCCTGGGGCGGCGGGATGCCCAGGCCGAGGAAGCTCAGCGTGGCGACGCCGAGCACGATGGCCCCGACATCGGTGCTGGCGTAGACCAGGCAGGGCGCGACGGCCGGCGGCAGCAGGTGGCGACCGATGATGCGCGCCGGCCGGGCACCGAGCAGTCGCAGGGCGTCCAGGTGCGGACTGCCGCGCAGGCCGGCGACGCGGGCGCGGGCGATGCGGGCGTACGGTGCCCATGCCCAGAGCGACATCGCGATGATGAGGTTCTGCACACCGGGGCCCCGTACGCCGATGACCGCCAACGCCACCAGCATCCCGGGTAGCGAGACGGCCAGGTCGACGACCCGGGAGACCACCCGGTCGACCCAGCCGCCCAGGTAACCGGCGATCGTGCCGGTGACCACCCCGACGGTAAGCGCGACCGCCAGGACCGCCGTGGTGACCGTGAGGGAGACCCGTGCCCCGTGCAGGATCCGGCTGAGCTGGTCGCGGCCGAGCTGGTCGGTGCCGAGTGGATGCTCGGTCGAGGGTGGCAGCAGGCTGGCCGCCAGGTCGTTGGCGGTCGGGTCGGCCGGGGCGAGGACCGGTGCCAGCGCCCCGACGATCACGAACCCGACCAGCGGCAGGGCGACCAGGCCGGTGCGTACGCCCGCCGGCACGCCGCGTCGGCGCTTCCCCGCCGGTACGCCGCCTCCGCGCTCTCCCGCCTGGCCGCCGCTGCGGCGCTCGTCCGCCGTCACGCCGCGCCCCGGCGGGCACGCGGATCGATGAGGAGCTGGAGCACGTCGGCCAGCCGGTTGGCCAGGATGAACCCGCCGCCCAGCACGAGCGTGCCCGCCTGGAGCGCCGGGACGTCCCGAGCCCCGGCGGCCCGGACGAAATAGGCGCCGAGGCCGGGCCAGCCGAAGATCTGCTCCACCACCACCGTGCCGACCAGCATGGTGCCGATGGTGAAGCCGGCCACGGAGAGGATCGGTCCGGCGGCGTTGGGCAGGCCGTCGCGGAACACGATGGAGAGCGGTGCGCTGCCCCGGGCCCGCGCGGCGAGCACGTAGGGCCGGTCCAGCGCCTCGCGTAGCGTGACGGCCACCACTCGGCTAAGCGCGCCGGCCGCCGGCAGTCCGAGCACCAGCATCGGCATCACCCAGGTGGCGGGCCCCGCCATGCCGGAGGTCGGCACCACCCGCAGGCGCAGGGCGAGGAAGAGCACCAGGAGGTAGCTCAGCCAGAACGCCGGCACCGACGTGACCAGCAGGGCCCCGACCCGCAGGGCGCCGCGCAGCGGACCGCGCCGGAGCACCGCGCCGGCGATGCCGATGCCCACGCCCACCACGAGCGCGATCACGGCGGCGCCGGCCACCAGTCCCAGCGTGACGCCGACCCGGTCGGCGATCTCCGGCCCGATCGGCGTGTTGGTCCGCAGCGAGAGCCCGAAGTCGCCGGTGCTGGCGTCGGCGAGCCAGCGCAGGTACCGCACCGGTGCGGGCGCGTCCAGGCCCAGCTCGGCGCGGACGGCCTCGACCTGCTCGGGCGTGGCGGGTCGGCCGGCCCGGGTCGCCGCCAGCACCGCCGCCGGGTCGCCGCGGGCGAGCAGCACGAGGGCGAAGGTGCCGGCGGAGAGCGCGAGCAGCACGCCGACGGTGTCCACCGCCCAGCGGGCGAGGTGACCGCCGGCAGCGCGTAACCGCCCGGGTGCGCTCACCCGACGGTGACCCCGGTCAGTTCGAGGTCGACGTCGCTGGGTGGGACCGCGAACCCGGTCACCCCGTTCCGTACGGCCCAGAGCCGGGGCCGGTAGACCAGCGGCACGAACCCGGCGTCGGCGGCCACGGCCCGGTACAGGTCCTGGTACGCCGCGCCCCGGGCGGCGGGATCGCGGGCGAACAACGCCTTGTCGACCAGTTCCTCCGTGGCCGGTGTCGCCCAGAGCGGGGCCCGCGCACCGCCTGTGAAGAGGGAGACGATCGAGCTGGACGGGTCGTACGGCGCCCCGAGGGTTTCGAAGAACGTCAGGTCGTACCTGCCCTCCGCCCGTTCGTCGTAGTAGGCGGCGGCGTCGACCGGGGTGATCTCGACGGCGATGCCCACCTCCTTGAGGGCGGCGGCGATCGCCGAGGCCATGGTGCGCGGATCGAGCTGGCCCTCGGCCGGGGTCGCGGGGATGAGCAGGCGCAGCGCGAGCGGCCTGCCGTCCCTGGCCCGGGTGTCTCCGTCGTGGACGTAGCCGGCGGCGTCCAGCACCCGGTTGGCGGCGGCCCGGTCGAAGCCGAGCGGCAGATCGGTGCCGGAATCCGGTACGTCCGGCGGGAACACCCGTCGGGCCGGCTCGGCGTAGCCCAGCAGCAGCGTTTTCGCCAGGGCGGCGGTGTCGACCGCCCGGATCACCGCCTCCCGTACGGCCTGGTCGCCGGCCGGGCCGCGCGGGTTGAACCCGAGCATGATCGAGACATCCGGTGCGCCGGTGAGCAGTTCGACGTCGGCGCGCTCGTCGAGGGACTTCGCCTCCACCGGCGTGATCGGGGCCAGGTATGCGCCGCCGATCAGGTCGATCTCGCCGTTGGTGAGCGCGTCGACGCGCGCCTGGGAGTCCGGGATGACCTTGAATTCGAGCCGTTCCAGCCGGGGTTTGCTGCCCCAGTAGTCGTCGTTGCGGGCCAGCACCGCACCGGTGGCGGTGTTGGACACCAGTTGCCAGGCGCCGGTGCCGACCGGGGTCTGGAACGTGCCGTCGGCGGCCACTGACTTCGGGCTGAGCAGCCGTACCGGGCGGACGATCGACAGCTCCTGGAGCAGCGGCTCGTAGGGCTCGGCGAGGGTGAGCCGTACGGTGTCCGGGTCGACGGCTTCGACGGCGGAGATCACCTGCGCGGCCCGGAAGAACGAGAAGCGCTTGTTGCCCACCCAGCGTTCGAAGTTCCACTTCACGGCGGCGGCGTCGAGCGGCGTCCCGTCGGTGAAGCGCACCCCGTCGCGCAGTTCGAAGGTCACCTGCCGGCCGTCCTCGGCCACGGTCCAGGACCGAGCCAGGGCCGGTTCCAGCCGCCCGTCCTCGCCGTAGCCGACAAGCGGTTCGTAGATCGCGTCGAGCAGCAGGAAGTTGCCGGTGAACGCGTGCGGATCCAGCGCGCCGGACTCGGCACTCAACCCGATGCGCAGTGTGCTTGACGGTGTGGCGGTGCCGGAGCCGGAGCCGCAGGCGCTGGTGAGCGCGATCGACATGGCGAGGGCGGCAACGAGCGGACGTGGTCGCGGCACTGATCAACTCCCGAGGGGCGGCAGCCGGTGGCATGGGTGGCGCTCGATAGGAGTAGTCGGCGGCCCGACAACGCTGGTTCCCGCGATCTTCAGGCCGGGCCGGCCCGGCGGCGGGTACGCCGGAGCAGTCGCCGTACGCCCAGCATCAGCGGGGGCAGCAGGACGCACTGTGCGGCCACCGCCAGCCAGAATCCGGGCAGGATGCCGGCGTGCTCGAAGGCCGCGTACACGTTGCCGCCGACCACGCCGCTGAAGAAGGCGCCGACCCCGACGGCCAGCCGCTGCTGCCCGAAGACCACTGTCGCGGAGCGCCTCGACCCGGCCAGCGCGGCAAGGTCGTTCTTGAGGAACAGCACCGCGTTGCCGACGCTGATGGTGATCACCCCGAGCACGACGGTGAGGCCGGTGCCACCGGCGAAGCCGATCATCCCGACCGCCAGGGCGCCGAAGCCGACGGCCATCGCCGCCGGGTAGCCCATCCGGCCGACCCGGTCGGCGAGCAGTGGTTGGGCGAGGGCCAGGCCGAGGGAGTAGCCCATCATCGCGACCCCGAAGAGCAGGGTGGCGATCCGCCCCTGGGCGTAACTGGACAGGTACTGATAAAACTGCATGTAAAGGTAGATGGAGAGCGCGGTGGCGGCGAAGGGCAGCACCGCCACACCGGAGAGCATCCGCCGGAACGGCTCCACCGCCGGGGCGTCCGCGTCGGGCCGCTCCGTCGGTAGAAAGAGATGCCCCACCGCCAGCGCGGTGTAGATCGCCGTGACCATTGCGAACATCGCGCCCGGGTACCGGATGAGCAGGGCCCCCACCACCGGCCCGAGCGCGATCCCGAGGTTCCCGGCGGCGTTGCCGGCGGAGAGCAGCCGGGGCCGCTGCTGCGGGCTCGCGCCGTGCACCAGGTAGCTGCGGTAGGCCGGCGAGTAGAGCGAGCCGCCGGCCGAGATGAGCAGCAGGCCCGCGACGGTGAGCACCGGGTGGCCCGCCCCCGTCAGGAACGCACCGCCGCCCAGGCTGTAGAGGACCGTGGCACCGAGCAGGGACCGTTTCAGCCCGACCCGCTCGGCCAGCGCTGCGGTGGCCGGGGCGCTGGCGAACTGCACCAGGGTCGCGGTGCCGAGCACGATCCCCACCTGGCCCATCCCCAGGGCCATCCGGTCGCGCAGCAGCACGGCCAGGTACGGATAGATCGAGAACGAGCCGACGTTGACCAGGAAGCCGCTCACCAGCAACGCCACCCGAGCCCGCACTACCGCCTCCCTGATCTTGCTGGTAGCTTTTCGCAAAGACTTTGCAAGAGCAAGAGCAATGCAGATGGGGGTACGGTGACCGCCATCGCCCTGCCACGGGGTGAGCCGGACCTGCTCGGGGTCGCCGCACAGCGACGCCGGACGGCGTTCTGGCTGCTCACGCTGGCGGCCGGGCTGGTCGTGACCGGGGTCGTCGCGGTCGGCTCCGGTGCGATCGGGATTCCCCCGCTGACGGTGGCCCGGATCATCGGCCACCACCTCGTCGGCCTGCCCGGCGAGGCGACCTGGACGCCTCCGCAGGAGGCCATCGTCTGGCAGGTACGACTGCCCCGGGTCCTGCTCGGCATGCTGGTCGGCGCCGGGCTGGCCGTCTGCGGCGTGGCGTTGCAGGCCATGGTGCGCAACGTGCTGGCCGACCCGTACCTGCTCGGCATCAACTCCGGCGCCTCCAGCGGCGCGGCTGCGGCGATCCTCTTCGGTGCCGGCGCCGGTTTCGGCCAGTACGCCCTCTCCACCAGCGCGTTCCTCGGCGCGCTCGCGGCGTCGCTGCTGGTCTTCCTGATCGCCCGCAGCGGCGGGCGGGTGACCTCGATCCGGCTGCTGCTCTCCGGCGTCGCCGTCGGCTACGCCCTCTACGCCACCACCAGCTTCCTGATCTTCGCCTCGGGGTCCGCCGAGGGTGCCCGGTCGGTGATGTTCTGGCTGCTCGGCTCCCTGGGCCTGGCCCGCTGGGACGCCCTGCTGGCGGTGGCCGCGGTGGTGCTGATCGGCATGATCGGCTACCTGACCGTCGCCGGGCGGCGGCTCGACGTGCTGGCCATCGGGGACGAGACCGCGCAGACCCTCGGTGTGTCGCCGGACCGGTTCCGGCTGCGCCTGCTCGTGCTGGTCTCACTGAGCGTCGGCGTGCTGGTCTCCGCCGCCGGCAGCATCGGGTTCGTCGGCCTCGTCGTGCCGCACCTGGCCCGCCGCATCGTCGGGGCGCCGCACGTCCGCGTGGTGCCGGTGGCCGCACTGCTCGGCGCCATCCTGCTGGTCTGGGCCGACGTGCTCGCCCGGGTGCTGCTGGCCCCGCAGGAGATCCCGATCGGCATCATCACCGCCCTGCTCGGCGCACCCTTCCTGCTGATCCTGATCCGTCGTCTGCACGCCAACGGCGCATGAGCGCCGGCCGGAGTCGAGGAGTACCCATGAAGGCAACCCGTCTCGCCGCCGCGTCCGCCCTCCTGCTGGTGGTCGCCGGGTGCGGTGGCGGCACCACCGGCGAGCCGGCCGCGACCGGCCCCGGCTTCCCGGTCACCGTCACCAACTGCGGCGTGGACGTGACCTTCGACGCCGCTCCCCAGCGGGTCGTCCTGCTCAAGAGCGCCGCCGTGCCGTACCTGCACACGCTCGGCGTGCTGGACCGGGTCACCGCCCGCGCCGGCCAGTACCCGAGGGAGTACTACGACGCGGCGACCCTCGCCGAGTTGGACCGGATCCCGCTGCTGACCGACAAGACCGACACCAGCGGTCACCTCCAGATCTCCAAGGAGGTGGTGATCAGCCAGCAGCCGGACCTGGTACTCGGCGAGGTGGACAACCTCTCCCGCGACGCCCTCTCCGCGGTGCAGATCCCGCTGCTGGAGGAGCCGGCGATGTGCCCGGACAGCACCGCCGTACCGAGCTTCGACGACATCTACCGACAGCTGGAGACGTACGGCCGGGTGTTCGGGCGCGAGGCCGAGGCCGCGACGGCCGTGACCGCGCTCCGGGACCGGATGGCCAAGATCCAGACCGAGTCGGGTACGGCCTCCGGGCGCAGCGCGGCGGTGCTGTACCCGACAGTCGGCGGCGGCACCACGTACGCCTACGGCACCGCCAGCATGGCCCACCCGCAACTGGAGGCCGCCGGTTTCCGCAACGTCTTCGGTGACGTCAAGGACCGGGTCTTCGAGGTCACCGTGGAGGAACTGCTCGGCCGCGACCCCGACGTGCTGATCCTGCTCTACGGCGACGGCGACCCGAAGGCGGTCGAGCAGGCGCTCACCGGCCTGCCCGGCGGCGAGAAGCTCGCCGCGGTCCGCGACGGTCAGGTGATGACCCAGCTGTTCAACTTCACCGAGCCGCCGACGCCGCTCTCGATCGACGGCCTGGAGCGGATCGTGCAGCGCTTCAAGGACCCCGCGTGATCACCGCGACCCGGGTCTCCTGGCGCTACGGCGCGAACCCGGTGATCGACGGGGTCAGCGTGGCCGCCCGGCCGGGCCGGGTGCTCGGCCTGATCGGCCCGAACGGCAGCGGCAAGACCACCCTGCTGCGGCTGCTCTACGGCGCCCTGCGCAGCCCCACCGGCGAGGTCGCGGTCGACGGCGACGAACTGGCCACCCTGCCGGCGCGGGAGGCCGCCCGCCGGCTCGCCGTGGTGGTGCAGGAGACCGGCGGCGAGACCGCGCTGACCGTGGCGGAGCTGGTGCTGCTGGGCCGGGGGCCGCACCTGTCGACGTTCCAGCGCACCAGCCGCACCGACCACGAGATCGCCGCCCGCTGCCTGGCCCGGGTCGGTGCCGCGCACCTCGGCGCGCGGGCCTTCGCCCAGCTCTCCGGCGGTGAACGGCAGCGGGTGCTGATCGCCCGGGCGCTGGCCCAGCAGGCCACCCACCTGCTGCTCGACGAGCCCACCAACCATCTGGACATCCGCTACCAGCACGAGATCCTGCACCTGGTACGCACCCTCGGCACCTGCGCCGTCGTGGTGCTGCACGACCTCAACCTGGCCGCCCGCTACTGCGACGACCTGGTGCTGCTCGGCTCGGGCGGGGTGGCCGCCGCCGGCACCACCGACGAGGTGCTCGACCCCGCTGTGCTGGAACCGGTCTACGGCATCGGCATCCAGCGCCTCGACCTCGACAACGGCATCCACCTGCTCTACCACCCGATCGACCAGACCATCGAAGCAAGGAGTGCCGCATGAGCGAGCGTCAGCGAGCGAATCATCAGCACAGTGCCGTGGAGCCTCAGGCCGGCCCGGAGCGCCAGCGGAGGACCGGCCTGAGCGAGCAGGAACGGATCAACGCGTACTGGACCGGGCGCGCGCCGGACTACGACGCGTACCAGCAACGCCCCGACCGGCTCGCCGACG
Source organism: Micromonospora sp. PRAS1 (assembly GCF_059553435.1). Lineage (NCBI taxonomy): Bacteria > Bacillati > Actinomycetota > Actinomycetes > Micromonosporales > Micromonosporaceae > Micromonospora > Micromonospora sp. PRAS1. The sequence goes on along the minus strand of NZ_JCANNB010000042.1, from coordinate 8,989 downwards.
ACCAGGCGGCCTGGTCGCGGATCTGGGCGCAGGCCCTGCCGGCGGCACCGCTGGACGTGCTCGACGTCGGCACCGGCACCGGGCAGGTCGCCATGGTCCTCGCCGGACTCGGGCACCGCGTCACCGGCATCGACCTCGCCGAGGGGATGCTCGACCAGGCCCGTCGGCACGCCGCAAGCGTCGACAACGGCCCGGTCATCCGGTCCGGCGACGCCGTGGCACCGGACTTCCCGGCCGCCAGCTTCGACGCGGTGACCAGCCGCTATCTGATGTGGACGCTGCGCGAGCCGCAGATCGCCGTGGCGAACTGGGCCCGCCTGCTGCGCCCCGGCGGCACCATCGCCGTGGTCGACAGCACCTGGTTCCCCGACGGTCTCGACAACGCCTCGGAGAACTTCACCGAGCACTACGACCCCCAGGTCCAGGCGGTCCTGCCGCTGGCCGCCGCCACCTCCATCGACAAGACCGTCGCGGTCCTGGCGGAGGCGGGCCTGGCGAAGGTCACCGTGACGCCGCTGACCTCGATCTACGAACTCGACAAGCGGTACGGCGTCGCCCCGAACCACGAGCACCAGATGCAGTACCTGGTCACCGGCACGGTCTGAGCCGCGCCGGCACGCGACGTGCCGGCGACGCGGTGAGCGCCCAGCCGTCCGCAGGTCAGTCCCCCGGACGCAGCGCCGCCAGCTGGATCTGCAACGCCAGCCGGGTACGCGGCGAGTCGAGATCGACAGGGACGACCTCAGCGAGGCGACGCATCCGGTGCCGGAGCGTGTTGGGGTGCACGTGCAACTGCCGGGCCGCCTTCGTCGGTTCGCCCTGTTGCTCGAGCCAGGCGGCGATCGTGGCAACGTACTCGGTGCCGTGCCTGCGGTCGTGGGCGACGAGGTCGGGCAGCGGTCCGCCGACCAGCAGGTCGACCTGGGGCACCGTGGTGACCACCCGGTGGACGACCACCTCGGCCCAGACGTCCTCGAAGCGCAGCAGTGGACCTCGCTGTCGGGTCGAGCGGTGCAGCGTCAGCAGCTCGGCCGCCTCGGCGCGGGATCGCGGCAGCTCCGCCAGGGTGGTGGCGACACTGCCGGACGCGGCGCGCGCCCCGGGGTCGTGCAGGGCGATGTCGTGGATCAGCTGCTCCAGCCAGGCCCGGGAGCCGGGTGACTCACCCCGGTCGACCACGACGGCGAAGAGGACGTCACCGACGTCCGCGATGAGCGGCTGACGCCAGCCGTGGCGGCGGGTGATCGACTCCCACAACGCCAGGTCGTGCACCAGCTCCCCCGTCCCGCCGTGTGCCCCGAGCGCAAAGACCCGCCACGGCCCCGGGGGCAGGCCCAGGTCCTGGCCGGCCGGGACGGGGCCGCGCAGCGCCATCCGCAGGCGGTCGGCCGACGCCCGGCGGGCAACGTCGGCCTGCACCCGGAGGCGGAGCAGGTGCAGCGCCAGTACGCTTGCCGCGCTCTGAAGCTCGCGCAGCCGCTCCGCCGGCACCCGGGATTCGACCACGGCCCAGATCGAGCCGAGCAGCTCACCGCCGGCCCGGATCGGGATCACCAGCCGGGGCAACGTCCCGTCCGGCCCCTGCGGTACGAAGATCGGCACGCTGCCCTTGGCGAGCTTGCGGAAGACGCCACGGGACCGGAAGTACGCGATCACGTCGCCCGGCACCCGTCGTCCGACGATTGTGGAGACCCGCGCCGGGTCGGTGCGATCCTGCCGGGACGAGTACGCCAGCACCCGGGACTGGGCGTCCTCGATCGTCACCGGCGCGTCGACGATGGCGGCGGCCGCGTCGGCGAGGGCGAACAGCTGGTCGTACACCCCGGCCTCGCCGGTCTCGGGTGAGCCGGGCACGGCGGCCGTGTCGATCACTCCCCGGAGCAGCCAGACAAGCTGCGTCCACGATCCGTGGCTGCCCAGCTCGACCAGGGTCAGCTGGCGATCTGCGGCGGCCGACGTCACGTCCGGATGCGAGGCGAGCGGGGGCTTGAGGACGAGGCCGGCCGCGCCGGTCTCCGCGCAGCGCCGGATGACGGCGAGCGCCTGGTCGCAGGTGGCGATGCCGACGCCGAGGACGAGGTCGCCGCTCTGTCCGGACGATGCTTCGTCGATTTCGGTGAGCGTCACATCGCGCACCTCCACCGCATCGCCCGGCACGACGATCTTGAGTAGCGCGGCACCGACCGCGTCCACCACCCCAGCCACGGTGATCATGACCGGATTATCCCTCGGTGTTGTCCGCTCCGACCAACGGTCGTAACGAGTATTGGCTGCTCAGGACAATGACGACCCGGCGCGACGGGGACAGGATTGCGGCAACCTCGGTTGCTTCGAAGGAGAGAACATGCCTGCCCTCGAGTCCGTACCCGCCCCCCGGCGCGTCGCCGTCATCGGCGCGGGGATGGTCGGGCTGGCCACCGCCTGGTTCCTCCAGGAGCGCGGGGTACAGGTCACCGTGCTCGACCGCACCGGCGTCGCGGCGGGCGCGTCGTGGGGCAACGCCGGCTGGCTCACCCCCGGCATCACCACTCCCCTGCCGGAGCCTGCGGTGCTGCGCTACGGACTGCGCGCCGTGCTGAGCCCGTCGTCACCGGTCTACGTGCCGCCGCGCGCCGACGCCCGGCTGCTGAAGTTCCTGGCGGGCTTCGCCCGGCACAGCACCGCGGCGAAGTGGCAGCTCGCGATGCGGGCGTACATTCCGATGAACCGGCGGGCCTTCGAGGCGTTCGACGACCTGACGGCGGGTGGGGTCGCGGCGATGACGAACGAGGCCAAGTCGTTCGTCGCGGCGTACCGGACCGAGGCCGAACGGTCGGTCCTGCTGGACGAGCTGGCGCACATCCACGCCGCCGGCCAGGAGATCGAGTTCGACGTGCTTACCGGGGCCGAGGCACGTGAGGTGGAGCCCTCGCTGTCGGACGCGATCGGCGCGGCCATCCGCCTGCACAACCAGCGCTACATCGACCCCGGGCAGTACGTCGAGGCGCTCGCCACCTCCGTACGCGCTCGCGGCGCGGCCCTGGTGACCGGGGCGGACGTCGTGCGGGTGCAGGACGAGGGTGCCGGGGTCCGGGTGGTGACCGCCGACGGCTCCGATGAACGTTACGACGCGGTGGTGCTGGCGACCGGCACCTGGCTCGGTGAGCTGGCCCGACGCTTCGGTGTCCGGACCGTCGTGCAGGCCGGCCGGGGCTACAGCTTCAGCGTCCCGATCGAGCACGTACCGACCGGTCCGGTGTACTTCCCCGCGCAGCGCGTCGCCTGCACGCCGCTGGGCGACCGGCTGCGCGTCGCCGGCATGATGGAGTTCCGCAGCGCCGACGCGCCGCTGGACCGTCGCCGCATCTCCGCCATCGCCGAGGCCGCGCGGCCGCTGCTGCGCGACGCCGACCTGGACGCCCGCGTCGACGAGTGGGTCGGGTCCCGCCCCTGCACCCCGGACGGACTGCCGCTGATCGGCCGGACCAGGTCCCCACGGGTTCACGCGGCCGGTGGCCACGGCATGTGGGGCATCACCCTCGGCCCCCTCACCGGCAAGCTGCTCGCCGAGCAGATCACCACCGGCCGGCAGCCCGCCGAACTCCAACCGTTCGACCCGCTGCGCTGAGCCCGACCGGCGGCGGTGGCGAGGGACAGGCCGGCGCGGGGCAGACCACCGGAACCCGGGCGACTTGACCTCAACCAAGGTTGAGGTCGCAGACTCGATCCCGTTGACGACGGGAATGGAGTCGGTTGATGACGGCAGCACTGGGCGTCGGCGCGATCCTGCCGTCGATCGCGGTCCAGCAGCGCGAACACCTGGACCTGCCGGCCGCCGCCCGGCACGCCGAGGAACTCGGCCTGGACAGCGTCTGGCACGGCGACCACCTGGCCGTCGGCATGCCGACCCTGGACTGCGCCGTCGCGCTCGCCGCAGCGGCCGCCGCCACCGGGCGGATCCGGATCGGCGCCAGCGTCCTCGTTCCGGCGATCCGTCCGCTCGCCTGGGCCGCCAAGCAGATCGCCAGCCTCCAGCACGTATCGGGGGGCAGGCTGGTGGTCGGCATCGGCTCGGGCGGCGGGCCGGACCAGTGGGCCGCCGCCGGTGTGCCGTACGCCGAACGGGGGCGGCGCACCGACACCGCGCTGGAGCTGCTGCCCGGCCTGCTGGCCGGGCAGCCGGTCCAGTTGCGCGATGAGCCGGGCCAACCCGTCGTCGACCTAGCTCTCTCCGTGCCGACGCCACCGTTCTGGGTCGGCAACGCTTCCCCGGTCGCGATCCGCCGCGCGGCCCGCCACGGCGACGGCTGGTTCCCCTCGCTCGTGTCCGAGGACGAGATCACCGAAGCGCTGCCCCGGCTCACCGAACTCGCCGCGTCCCACGGACGGCCCACCCCGACCGTCGCGGTGGGTGCCACCGGAGTCCTCGGCACCAACGGCGACCTGCCCACCCGCGCGGCGATCGCCGCCGGCCTGACCAGGTCGTACGGCATTCCGGCGGAACGCGCCGCGACGATCCCGATCACCGGTACGCCCCGAGAGGCGGCCCAGCGCCTGGCCGGCTACCGCCGCGCCGGAGCACACCACCTCGTCATCGGGTTCTCCGGCGGCGACTGGCGCCGGCAGTGCGAACTCCTCGCCGAGGCCCGCGCCCTACTCGACTGACCGCCCGCTTCACACCAGGCCGAGGCTGAGCGCCAGCTCGCCGATCGCCGCCGGTGCCTTCGGATCACCGGTCGCGGCAGTCACCGCCCGGTCCGCGGCCAACCAGGCAAGATTCGCATCGTCCAGCTTCACCAGCAACGCCGCAGTCAACCGGTACGCCGCCACCACCGCCGCCCGCCCCGCCACCGGATCCCGGGCACCGGCCCGGTCGACATCACCGAGCAGCCGGGGCAGCAACCGCACCACCTGCGGATAGCGCGCATGCTGGTAGACCGTCCAGGCGTACCCGACCTGGCGCACGAGACGATCGACGGGCACCGTCGGGGCTGGCCGATCCCGCACCACCGCGTACGAGAACGGTCACCGGCGGCGGTAGGGAGAGTTTGTACCTGAGGGAGCGTTACCCCGTCACTCCGATGGCGAGGGCCAACTCCCGTGCGTCCTCACCGATCGTCCCCGGGCGGTTCGACAGTTCCAGTGCGCCAGCCCGACGGGTGTGTGAGGGCAGTGCGCGGTAGTCGGTGGTGTCGGCCCGTCGCACGGCCTCGCCCGGCCGGCAAAGGTCCGTCTCGATGGTGACCGCGTACGCCGCGCAGGCCGCCGGCCCGAACATCAACCACGGGTGGACGTACCCGCCACCGAGGCGACTCGCCGCCGAATCTGCGGCATCCCACGCACGCCAGGCCCGGCCCGCCCGACCAGCCTTGCTGTGCGCCAACGCGATGCCGAGCTGCGCCTGACCCCATCGCGCCAACTGCTCGCCGCCTGCCGCTGGGTCGACCAGCCCCGCGACGTCGATCAGCACCTGCTCGGCAGCCTCCACCTGGTTCGCACCCCGGTAGACGTGGGCGTAGTACCAGGCAGCCACCGCCATCGCGGCGGGATCGTCGGCCTCCTGAGCCGCCAGTATTCCTCGGTCGGCGGCAAGCCACACCAGTTCCGGGTACGGCTGGTGGGCCAGGTACAACTGCACCAGGTGGTAGACCCGCGCCAACTCGACAAGCGCCTGCCGACGAGCCGCAACCCCGTCCAGCCGCCGGGCGCTACGTTGCGCATCCGTCAGCAACCCGGGAAGCACCGCGGCTACCGCCGTACGCTCGGTGGTCGATCGATGCCACAGCGCCCACGCCTGGTCGACCAGGCCACGCACAACCTCGACCGGTGTGACCGCCCCGACCGGCAGGGAAGCACGTTGCATGGCGGCAGCCAACTTGCCGACATCGGTATGCCCAGCGGCGGTCACCGAGGCCACCGGCAGGGACTGATCACCGGTCAGATCCGCAAGATCGGAAATGTCCAGCACCTCAGCCAGCCGCAGCAGCATGGGCAGACGAGGTGGCAGAAGCCGGCCGCTTTCCAGGGCCTTGACCCACTCCGCACTCCGGCCGACTAGCCCGCCGAGGACCGGCCGAGTCTTTCCTGAACGCTCGCGATACGCGCGGAGCCGCGCACCAAAGGTTGCCGGGTCGGTCACCATCGCCTCCCAGGTAGCGGTCTGGCCGACGGACCACCGAGCGCTACGACCAGCAGACCGCCACAGTCGACGGTACGCCCACCAGCCGCCGCACTGCGCACCCCGCGACGGTGACTAAGTGTGACCGGCAATAGGGCGGGTCAGGGTACGGGTGTTGGTCCTGTCGAGCTGACCGCATTGACGGATCGCGGCTTGCCGGCGGGGTGACGGTGGGCGTTGCGTCGTGTGATGGCGTAGACGGCTCAGCTCGACAGGGAACGCGGAAGGGCGTGCCGGCGTCGGGCTGCCCGGCAGTGGGCCGAGCCGTGGGCGGCGGTGAGCGACGCGGAACGGCGGCGAGACACCACGGACGGCCTATTGCCGGTCGCACTAAAGCGCACAAGAGACGCCGCGATACCGGCATGGCTCGCCACGCACGCGCCGCTGCTCTCGCGTGGCGGGATGATGTCGTTTAGATCTTGGAAATTTACCGCCAGCGATTAGCTAGCGATTAACGGGAAGTCTCCAAGATCTCGCGCCAGGCCGAGATGGGGTAACGAATGTCGCTTGAAACAGCTGGTTTGGGCGGCGTCAGGCTCATCTGCCCTGCTCCGCTGGCAGCTCGCCCCGCCCGCCTCCTCGTTCATGATCGGAAGTCGGGCTTGACCGGGCGGGTACCGGCTGCGACGGTTGCCGGATCGCTGAGTCGACCTTGACGCGGCCACCTGAAGGAGGACGAGCGATGGAGGGCATCGATCCCGACGTACCGCCCAGCGGCACCGGGTGTGCCGACTGCGCGGCGGCGGAGCCACCGGGCTGGTGGGTCCATCTGCGGCGGTGTGCCCAGTGCGGGCAGGTGGGCTGCTGTGACTCCTCCCCCGGCCAGCATGCCAGCGCGCACGCGGCCAGCACCGGTCACCGGTTCGCGCGTAGCTTCGAGCCGGGCGAGGAGTGGTTCTGGGACTACACCGACCAGGTGCTCTACGACCAGGGTCCGGCCCTCGCGCCGCCCACCCACCGCCCCCTGGACCAACCGGTCCCCGCCCCCGCCGACCGGGTCCCCGCCGACTGGAAACGCCACCTGCACCGCTGAACCCACGGCCCCACCGGACCCACCCCGTTGATCATGAGGTTGACGGCAGTTTGAAGATCAACAACTGCCGTCAACCTCATGATCAACCCGGGGGGAGCCGGCAGCCTCATGATCAACGCGGGGGGAGCGGGGGGCGGCCCTTGAGTTCGTGGAAGCCGGGGGTGGCGGCTACCAGGAGGGTGCCGTCCCAGAGGCGGCCGGCTTGCTCGCCGCGCGGGATGCGGGAGATGACCGGGCCAAAGCAGGCCACTCGCCGGCCGGTGTCGTCGGTGGTGGCGATGATCGGGGTGCCGACGTGCTCGCCGACCAGGGCGATGCCCTCGGCGTGCGAGGCGCGTACCGCAGCGTCGAACTCCGCCGTCTCGGCCGCGTCCGCGAGGTCCCTCGGCAGGCCGGCGTCCGCCAGCGCGTCACCGAAGTCGCACCACTGGCCGCCTTCGTGGACCCGCCGGCCGTACGCGGTGAAGAAGGCCGCCAGCCCGTCCTGGCCGTGCCGCTGCCGCACGGCCGCGCAGACTCGGACCGGGCGCCACAGCCACCCCTCGGTGTCGCCCTCCGGATCGACCTCGCGGCCCTCGTTGAGCACGGAGAGGCTCATCACGTGCCACCGGATGAGCAGCCGTCGTACCGTGGCGGCCTCGACCAGCCACCGCGAGGTGACCCAGGTGTACGGGCAACTCGGGTCGAACCAGAAGTCCACGGTCCGTGTCATCGGCGTCCTCCTCGACGCAACGCACCCGTTCGTCGATCTCAAGGTACGGGCACGGCGTGACCCGACGGAGTTTCCGCGGGTCACGCCGTACGCGTGGGAGGGGTTACCGGCCGATGGCGTCCTGGGGGCCGGCGTAGGTGCGCAGGAGGTTCGGGACGTCGGCGGCGGGGTCGAGGCGGTAGGAGTAGAAGCTCGACGGGTTGAACGCCGAGCCGCTGGATTCGCGTCGGCCGCTGCTGTTGACCACGATGTTGCCGCTCTGGCGCAGTTCGGCGCCGGAGTCGCGGTAGTAGGGGTTGGTGACGCGGTCGAAGTAGCTGTTCTCCAGGACCATCTTGGTGCGGCCGCGGGAGTGGTTACCGGAGCCGCTGTTCTGGAGGTAGTTGTTGTACAGGTGGGCGTAGGCCACGTTGTCGGTGCTGGGGACGCGGGAGCGGGTGTCGCGGAACCAGTTGTGGTGGATGGTCATCCGGGCGGTGAGATTTTCGGTCCAGCCGATGCCGAAGGTCTTGTTCGCCTCGGCGATGATGTTCCAGGACACGGTCAGGTTGGTGGTGTCCTTGCGGCTGTCGATGATGCCGTCGTTCATCCGGGTGATGTGGTTGTGGTCGATCCAGATCCGGTTGGCGGTGTCCATCTGGATGCCGTCGTAGTCGAAGTCCTTGTCGTCGGGGTCGTCGGAGGCGACCCGGGTGTCCCGGATGGTCAGGTTCCGGATGATGACGTTGCTGGTGCCGGCGCCGAGGAAGAACCCGCCGTTGACGATCTGCCCGTTACGGCCGACCCCGACGATGGTCTTGTTCGAGCCGACCCGGATCTCCTTGCCGTACGGGGTGATGGTGATCGCCGAGTTGACCCGGATGATGTGCGCCGCGCTGGCGGAGGCGTAGCGTTCGAGGTCGGCCTGGTTGGTGACGGTGACCGTGGTGCCGCCCGCTCCACCGGTGGTGCCGGCCGCCCCGGCGAAGCCGTCCGGGTTGTTGGAGTACGGCACATTGCTCGGCGGCGGCGTGCTCGGCGGTGCCGTGGTCGGCGGGTTGGTCGGGGTGCCGGAGGTCGGGTTGAACCGCCACTGCATCCGCGCCAC
>NZ_JCANNB010000041.1:0-59637 GCF_059553435.1 Micromonospora sp. PRAS1 | reverse complement strand
GAGTGATTCGGGTGTTCTTGCTGGACGACCACGAGGTGGTCCGTCGTGGTCTTGCTGATCTGCTGCACGCCAGCGGTGACATCGAGGTGGTCGGCGAGTCCGGCTCGGCCCAGGAGGCGGCTCGCCGGATCCCGGCGCTGCGGCCGGACGTGGCGATCCTCGACGCCCGGCTGCCCGACGGCAACGGCATCGACGTCTGCCGCGACATCCGGGCGGTGGACTCCTCGATCAAGGGGCTGATCCTCACCTCGTACGAGGACGACGAGGCGCTCTTCGCCGCGATCATGGCCGGTGCCTCCGGGTACGTGCTCAAGCAGATCCGCGGCACCGACCTGGTCGACGCGGTACGCCGGGTCGCCGCCGGCCAGTCGCTGCTCGACCCGGCGATCACCACCCGGGTGCTGGAACGCATCCGCAGCGGGGTGGAGCAGCCCCGCGAGTTGCAGTCGCTCACCGAGCAGGAGCGACGGATCCTGGAGTACGTCGCCGAGGGGCTGACCAACCGGGAGATCGCCGGCAAGATGTTCCTGGCCGAGAAGACGGTCAAGAACTACGTCTCCAGCGTGCTGGCCAAGCTCGGCCTGGAACGGCGTACCCAGGCCGCCGTCCTGGCCACCCGCCTGCTCGGCAAGAGCCACTGAACCGGGCCGGCGTTCCGACTGGCTGCCTGCTCGGCAAGAGCCACTGAACCGGGCCGGCGTTCCGACCGGCTGCCTGTTCGGCAGGAGCCACTGAACCGGGCCGGCGCGGGTGTGGCTGGTCAGTCCCGCAGCGGCACCGACCAGCACAGCTCGGTGCCGCGCGGCTCAGCTGCGCGTACCTCGAAGGTGCCGCCGTGTCGCTCGGCGCGTTCGCGCAGGTTCACCAGCCCGCCCCGGGCGGCGGCCGGGTCGCAACCCACCCCGTCGTCGGCGACCCGGACGGTGACCCGGGTGGCCGCGGCGATCACCGCCACCGACACCGTGGACGCCTCGGCGTGGCGTACCGCGTTGGAGAGGGCCTCGCGGAGCACGGCGGTGAGATCGGGGCGGACCGCGTCCGGGACGGCGCTGTCGATCGGGCCGGTCAGCTCCAGCCGGGGCCGGAAGCCCAACGACTCCGCCGCCACCTCGACCGCCTCGCGGATCTCGGTGCGCAGCGCCGCGCTGACCGGGCTGCGCAGCTCGAAGATGGTGCGGCGGATGTCCTTGATTGTGGCGTCCAGGTCGTCGACGGCGGCGTTGACCCGCTTGGCCAGCTCGGGGCGGCCGGCCAGCGGCACCGCGCTCTGTAGTTGCAGGCCGGTGGCGAAGAGCCGCTGGATGACCACGTCGTGCAGGTCCCGGGCGATCCGCTCGCGGTCCTCCAGGACCACCAACTGCTCGCGTTCCTCCTGGCCGCGGGCGCGTTCCATGGCCAGTGCGGCCTGCCCGGCGAAGCTGCCCAGCAGCACCACGTCGTCGTCGGTCGAGCCACCGTGCTCGGCACCGTACGCGATCACCAGCACGCCGTGCAGTGTGTCGGCGGTGGCCAGCGGGGAGATCACCGCCGGCCCGGTGTGCAGCACCGCCGGCCAGGGCGCGGCGTGCGCGAGGTCGTCCACCGAGTCGTGCCGGCGCTGCGCGATGGCCTCGGCGAAGCTGGTGTCGGCGGCCGGCAGCACGGTGCCGGCGAGAGCCCGGGCCTGGGCGCCCGCGCCGTCGACTACCTCCACGGTGAAGTGGTCGGCCTCGTCGTCGTAGAGCAGCACCAGGGCCAACTCGGCCTCGGCGACCTCCCGCGCCCGGCGGGCCACCAGGGTCAGCGCGTCGGTACGGCGTACCTCGCCGAGCAGCAGCGAGGTGATCTCCGCGGTGGCGGCGAGCCAGCGTTCCCGCCGGTGCGCCAGCGCGTACAGCCGGGCGTTCTCGATCGCCACGCCGGCCGCCGCCGCGAGCGCCACGACGATCTCCTCGTCGTCCTCGGTGAACTGCGCGCCGCCCTGCTTCTCGGCCAGGTAGAGGTTGCCGAAGACCTGGTCGCGGATGCGGATCGGCACGCCGAGGAAGGTGTGCATCGGCGGGTGGTTCGGCGGGAAGCCGTACGAGCGGGGATGCTGGGTGATGTCCGGCATCCGCAGCGGTTTCGGGTCGTCGATGAGCAGGCCGAGCACGCCCCGGCCGTGCGGCAGGTCACCGATCTTGGCGTGCAGCTCCGGCGGGATGCCGTGCACGATGAAGTCGTGCAGCATCCGGTCCGGGCCGATCACGCCGAGCGCGCCGTACCGGGCGCCGGCCAGGTCGCAGGCCGACTGCACGATGCGTTGCAGGGTGCTGCGCAGATCCAGGTCGGTGCCGATCCCGACGACCGCGTCGAGTAGCGCCCGCAGCCGTTCCCGGCTGGTCACCACCTCGCCGACGCGGTCCAGCATCTCCTGCAGCAGCTCGTCGAGGCGGACCCGGGAGAGCGGGCTCAGCCCGAGCGAGGGTGGCTCCGGCCTGGGGGTGGGGGCACCGACGGTCACCCGGCGATGTTATCCGGCGAATGATCGAGGCGGGTACACCCGACGGGCGGCGCCCGGTCAGGCGCTGCCGTCGACCGCCGTGGTGTCCACCACCTGTTCGCGCGGCAGCCGTGGGGTGTGCGGCGGGCCGGCGTGGGCCGGGTCCGCGACCCCGAGACGCAGGACGAGGTACGGGTGGCCGAGCCCGGAGAGCACCTGACGGAGGATCTGCCGGGTGCCCGCCACCTCCACCACCCCGCTGAGCGGCACCACGGAAACCCCGAGCCGGGTGGCGAGCAGCCAGGCGGCCGAGAGCGCCTCGCCGGCCCGCAGCCAGCTGACCGGGCTGTCCTCGTCGCCGTACAGCACGCCGTACGAGGCCGCCTGGTCGTGGCCGGGCCCGATCGGCAGGTCGCCGGGGCGGCCGAAGTCCCGGCCCGGGACGGTGGTCTGCGGCGCCTCCTCGGGCAGCACCTCCGAGGTGAGCCCGACCCCGCCCGCGCGGCTGGTCCAGTAGGCCAGTTCCTCCCGCAGTTGGGCGTCCTCCGCCTCGACCGTGGCGGCGTGGGAGGCGGCGGCGGCCAGTTGCAGGATCTGGTCCCGGTCGAGGATCTCCAGGCTGGCGCCCTCGCCTGCGGCGGCTGCGGCGATCGCGCTCAGCGTGTCACCGCTGACCGGCTCGTCGCTGACCGGCCGCCGGTCGGTGTGTCGTACCTGCATGCACTGCACGCTGCGCATCGCGTCCGGATCGGTGCCGGCCGGGCGCGGGTCGGTGAGTCGGGCGAGCAGCTCCGGCTCGGCCGGGTCGGGCATCCGGTGCACGGTGGCCGTCCAGCCCTCGGCGGCCAGCGCCAGCCGGGCATGGTGCAGCGCGGCCCCGCAGCTCAGCGTGACCAACTCGGCCTCCGGGTCGGTGGCCGCCAACTGACGGTCGCGCACCATCCTCAGCTCCAGCGCCTCGGGTAGCACCCGCCAGCGCCACGGTTGGGTGTTGTGCACCGACGGCGCGTGGCCGGCCATCGCGGCGGCCTCCGCGAGCGCGGTGACCAGCGGGCGGTGGGTAGCCGGCGTCTGGTGGCTCATCGTCACGACCTTTCCGTCTGTCCCATCGTGCCGCACCGCGGTACGCCTGCGGGGCGGGTCGTGTCCATCCTGTGCCATCCGCCGTCCGTGCGCACGGCCCGCTGGTCCCGACCGGGCGGGCATTCCGGCCCGGAAGCCTTCGGGACGCCGGCCCGGATGCCCACGGGACGGCCCGGAAGCCTTCGGGACGGCCCGGAAGCCTTCGGGACGGCCCGGAAGCCTTCGGGACGCTGGCCCGGATGCCCGCGGGATGGCCCGGATGCCCGCGGGATGGCGACGAGGAACTCGCAGCAATCTGACCGGAGCGCCCGACAGCGGGCCCCGGAGGTTGGGACGATCCGCAGGTGGGGGAGCAGTCGGCGGGCGGGTCGCGGCGTGGCGAGCGGGCGGAGGGGCCCGAGTGCCTGCCGGAGCGGCCGGCGCGCCCCGAAGGTCCCGAGTCCGGGGCGGATGGCCGACCGTCCGGTACGGGTGGCCGGCCCGGTCGGCGGCGCATCCGGTGGGGGCTGTGGACACCGCTGACCGGGCTCACCGCGTTGGTGCTGGTCGGGGCGGTGCTGTGGTTGTCCGGACGGTCCCGCGCGGCAGATGCGGTCTGGGCGGTGGTCACGCTGACCGCGCTGTTGCCGGCGGCCTTCTCGGTGCTGCGGCAGCTGTGGCGGCGCCGGTTCGGCGTGGACGTGATCGCGGTCCTGGCGTTGGCCGGCGCGCTCGGCGTTGGGGAGTACCTGGCCGGTGCCGTGATCGCGGTGATGCTGGCCACCGGCCGGACGCTTGAGGCGTACGCGCAACGCCGGGCGACCCGGGACCTGCGGGCCCTGCTCGAACGGGCGCCGCGTACCGCGCGGCGGCGTACCCCAGACGGCGGCGTCGAGGTGGTGCCGGTGGACCGGGTGGCGGTGGGGGACCGGCTGCTGGTCGGCCCGGGTGACGTGGTCGCCGTCGACGGGGTCACCGAGGCACCGGCCACGCTTGACGAGTCGGTGGTCACCGGGGAGTCCCGGCTCGTCGAGCGGGCGGCGGGCGAGGCCGTGGCCAGCGGTGTGATCAACGCCGGGGCCGGATTCGGGCTGCGGGCCACCGAGAGCGCCGAGCGCAGCACGTACGCGGGGATCGTCCGGCTGGCCCAGGAGGCGACCGCCCACAAGGCGCCGACCGTACGGCTGGCCGACCGGTACGCCGCGGCGTTCGTCCCGTTCACCCTCGCCCTGGCGGGGCTGGGCTGGGCGCTCTCCGGGGACTTCATCCGGGCGGTGGCGGTGCTGGTGGTGGCGACCCCGTGCCCGCTGCTGCTGGCCACCCCGATCGCCATCGTCTCCGGGCTGTCCCGGGTGGCCCGCCGGGGCGTGCTGGTACGCGACGGCGGTTCGCTGGAGGTGCTGGGCCGCGCCCGTACCCTGCTTGTCGACAAGACCGGCACGCTCACCGCCGGCCGGCCCCGGGTCGCCGAGACCGTCGTGGCGCCCGGCGGCGTACCCGACGAGGTGCTGCGGCTGGCCGCCTCGGTGGAGCAGCTCTCCCCGCACGTGCTGGCGGCGGCGCTGGTGTCCGAGGCCAACGACCGGGGACTGCGGCTGACCACCCCGACGGAGGTGACCGAGGAGCCGGGCCGGGGCGTACGCGGCCGGGTCGACGGGCAACAGATCCGGGTCGGTCAGCTCGTCGGTGACCTGCCCGGCTGGACCGAACACCCCGGCGGCCTACCCGCCTGGGCCGAGCAGACCCGGTCCCGGGCCGAGGCGGCGGGGCACTCCGTGGTCTGGGTGGCCGACGAGGGTGTTCCGATCGGTGCCGTCCGGTTCGAGGACCCGGTCCGCCCCGACGCGCCCCGGGCGGTGGCCCGGCTGCGGGCCGCCGGGCTGACCCGGATCGTGATGGTCACCGGGGACCGGCCGGGTACCGCCCGGCGGGTCGCCGACGCGGTCGGCGTGGACGACGTGCTGGCCCGGTGCACCCCGCAGGAGAAGGTGGCCCGGGTACGGGCCGAGGCGCAGCGGGCGGTCACCGTCATGGTCGGCGACGGGGTGAACGACGCCCCGGCGCTGGCCGAGGCGCAGGTGGGGGTGGCGATGGGCGCCACCGGGGCGACCGCCTCGGCCGACGTCGCGGACGCCGTGCTGACCGTCGACCGGCTCGATCCGCTCGCCGACGCGGTCGAGGTGGCCCGGTACGCCCGCCGGATCGCCGTGCAGAGCGCCACCGTCGGGATGGGGTTGGCGGTGCTCGCGATGGGCTTCGCGGCGGCCGGGCGGCTGCCGCCGGTGGCCGGGGCGTTCCTCCAGGAGGGGATCGACGTGCTGGTGATCCTCAACGCGCTGCGCGCGCTACGCGGCGGCCACCGGCGGGTCAGCGTTCCCGGATCACCGCTACCGGGCAGTGCGCGTGCTGGATGAGCTGCTGGCTGACCGAGCCGAGCAGCATGCCGCGCAGGCCGCCGCGGCCCCGGGTGCCGACCACCATCAGCTGCGCGTTGCGGCTGGCGTCGATCAGCAGCCCGGTGGGGGCGGCGACGGCTGTCTCGACCGTCACCTCGACGTCGGGGAAACTCTCCTGCCAGCGCCGCAGCGGCTCGTCCAGCTCGGCGCGCTGGTCGGCAAGCGCCGCGTCCCGGGCCTCCTCGCCGCTGAGCTGCCACTGTTCCCGCGAGGGTTGCCAGGCCCGCACCACGTGCAGCGGGACGCGACGCAGGGCGGCCTGCTCGACGGCGAAGCCGAGGGCGAGCAGCGAGGGCTCCGAGCCGTCCACGCCGACCGCCACGTGCCCGGCCCGGGCCGCGCCGGCCGTGTCGCGGCGGACCACCACCACCGGGCAGTGCGCGTGCGCGGTGACGCTGACCGCTGTCGAGCCGGCGAGCAGGCCGGCGAAGCCGCCGTGCCCGCGGCTGCCCAGCACCAGCAGCCCGGCGGCGGTCGAGCACTCCTCAAGCACCAGGGCGGGCGGGCCGTCGAGCACCTCGCCGCGTACCGTCAGGTCGGGGTGCGCGGCGGCGGCGTCGGCCGCGGCCTTGCGGA
The DNA here is from genome assembly GCF_059553435.1 of Micromonospora sp. PRAS1. Classification (NCBI taxonomy): domain Bacteria; kingdom Bacillati; phylum Actinomycetota; class Actinomycetes; order Micromonosporales; family Micromonosporaceae; genus Micromonospora; species Micromonospora sp. PRAS1. Next base: position 53,082 of record NZ_JCANNB010000041.1, on the reverse strand, counting down.
CCAGCTCCTCGACCTGCTGCCGGGCCCGATCGTCCGGCCACATGCCGGGCGTCACCCCGGGCCCGATCCAGCCGGCCACGGTGAGCCATTCGAAGACGTACGCGAGTCGGACCGGTCGGCCGTCCCGGCGGGCCTGCTCCAGCGCCCAGTCCAGGGCCGCCGCCGCGTCCGGTGAGCCGTCGTAGCCCACCACGATGTCGCTCATGACGGCACTCCGCTGCGCTGCGTGCCGCCATGAGGCACCACGACACTGATTTGATGATTCACTCGCTGACGCTCGCTCATGACGGCACTCCGCTGCGCTGCGTGCCGTCATGAGGCACCACGACACCGGATTGATGATTCACTCGCTGACGCTCGTTCATGCGTCCCACCTCGCTACGGGTTGGTCTGGTCGGTTTCACGGATCCAGCGCCACTCGGCCACCCGGGGATCGTCCTCGCCGAAGCGGCGGGTGTAGTCGCGGCAGGACTGCCGGGCGTCGGTCATCTCCTGCCGCAGGTGGGCCGCGCGGGCGGCCAGCCCGGGGACCCGGTCGATCACGTCGATCACGAGGTGGAAGCGGTCCAGGTCGTTGAGCATCACCATGTCGAAGGGCGTGGTGGTGGTCCCCTCCTCCTTGTACCCGCGTACGTGCAGGTTGTCGTGGTTGGTGCGGCGGTAGGTGAGCCGGTGGATCAGCCACGGGTAGCCGTGGTACGCGAAGATGACCGGCTTGTCCCGGGTGAACAGGGTGTCGAACTCGTTGTCCGGCAGGCCGTGCGGGTGCTCGGTCGGCGGCTGCAGCCGCATCAGGTCGACCACGTTGATCACCCGGACCTTCAGCTCGGGCAGGTTCCGGCGCAGCAGGTCCGCCGCCGCCAGGGTCTCCAGCGTGGGTACGTCGCCGGCACAGGCGAGCACGACGTCGGGTTCGCTCTCGTCGTCGGTGCTGGCCCAGTCCCAGATGCCCAGCCCGCGCCGGCAGTGCTGGACGGCCTCGTCCATGGTCAACCAGTTCGGCGCGACCTGCTTGCCGGCCACCACCACGTTTATGTAGTGCCGGCTGCGCAGGCAGTGGTCCATTGTGGAGAGCAGCGTGTTCGCGTCCGGCGGCAGGTAGACCCGGACGACCTCGGCCTTCTTGTTCATCACGTGGTCGATGAAGCCCGGGTCCTGGTGCGAGAAGCCGTTGTGGTCCTGCCGCCAGACGTGGCTGGAGAGCAGGTAGTTCAGCGACGCCACCGGCATCCGCCAGGGGATGCCCCGGGTCACCTTCAACCACTTGGCGTGCTGGTTGACCATCGAGTCCACGATGTGGATGAACGCCTCGTAGCTGGTGAAGATGCCGTGCCGGCCGGTCAGCAGGTAACCCTCCAGCCAGCCCTGGCACAGGTGCTCGGAGAGCACCTCCATCACCCGTCCGTCGGGGGAGAGGTGGTCGTCGCCGGGCACGGTGTCGCCCAGCCAGGCCCGGTCGGTGACCTCGAAGGCAGCCTGGAGCCGGTTCGAGGCGACCTCGTCCGGGCCGAAGAGCCGGAAGGTCTGCGGGTTGGCGGCGATCACGTCGCGTACCCACTTGCCGAGTTCGCCGGTGGCGCCGGTGGCCGTCGCGCCGGGACTCGGCACCTCGACGGCGTAGTCGCGGAAGTCGGGCAGGGACAGGTCGCGCAGCACCTGCCCGCCGTTGGTGACCGGGTTGGCGCTCATCCGCCGATCGCCACGCGGCGGCAGCGCGGCCAGCTCGGCCACCGGCGCGCCGGTGGCGTCGAAGAGCTCCTCCGGCCGGTAGCTGCGCAGCCAGCGCTCCAGCTCGGCCAGGTGCGCCGGGTTGCTGCGCACCGCCGAGAGCGGCACCTGGTGGGCGTGGTACGTACCCTCGACCTGCTTGCCGTCGACCTCGCGGGGGCCGGTCCACCCCTTCGGGGTACGCAGAATGATCATCGGCCAGCGGGGACGCTCGACTGTGCCGCCGGAACGGGCCCGGCGCTGGATCGCGGCGATCTCGTCCAGACATCGGTCGAGGGTGGTCGCCAGCAGCTCGTGCACGGCGGCCGGTTCGTCGCCGGCCACCACGTACGGCTGGTAGCCGTAGCCGCGCATGAGGTCGAGCAGGTCGGACTCGGGGATGCGGTCCAGCACCGTCGGGTTCGCGATCTTGTAGCCGTTGAGGTGCAGGATGGGCAGCACGGCACCATCGCGGGCCGGGTTGAGGAAGACGTTGGAGAGCCAGCTGCCGGCCAGCGGCCCGGTCTCCGCCTCGCCGTCGCCGATGACGCAGGCGACCAGCAGGTCCGGGTTGTCGAAGGCCGCGCCGTAGGCGTGGCTGAGCGCGTACCCCAGCTCGCCGCCCTCGTGGATCGAGCCCGGCACCTCCGCGGCGACGTGGCTCGGGATGCCGCCGGGGAAGGAGAACTGGCGGAACAGCCGGGCCATGCCCGTCTCGTCGCGGCCGATGCCGTGGTAGCGCTCGCTCCAGGTGCCCTCCAGCCAGGTGTTCGCCACGATGGCCGGGCCGCCGTGGCCGGGACCGGTGATGAAGATCGCGGAAAGGTCGCGGGCGACGATGACCCGGTTCAGGTGGGCGTAGAGCAGGTTCAGGCCGGGGGAGGTGCCCCAGTGCCCGAGCAGGCGGGGCTTGACGTGCTCGGCCGTCAGCGGTTCGCGCAACAGCGGATTGTCCAGCAGGTAGATCTGCCCGACGGTGAGGTAATTCGCCGCCCGCCAGTAGGCGTCCAACCGGCGCAGTTCGTCATCGGTCAGGGTGCTCTGCGCATCTACGACGGTGTCCATACCTGGTCAGCCTCTCGCGGGTCGGTGGATCCTGCATCCGCAGCGCGGTTCGTGTTCAGCATCGCCGGATCGGCGGCCATGGATCAGGGCCATAGGTCCCGCCCGCGCGGGCGTCATGACTCGTCGGGTGGGCCGGACACACCGCGTACCACGATCACCGGTGCCGGCGCGTGGTAGAGCAGTGCCTGGCTGACCGCGCCGAGCATGCCGCGCCACGGCTCGTCGCCCCGGGCCGCGACCACCGCCAGCTGTGCCGAGCGCGACTGGTCGACAAGCACCCCACCCGGGTCGCCATGCACGGCGTGACACTCGACGGCCACGCCCGGATGGCCGGCGCCGCACCGGGACACCAGGTCGCGGAGCTGGTCGCCGGCCTGCTCGACGTCTGCCTCCGGATCGACCACCCGGACCGCGAGCAGCCGGGCATCGTGCCCGGCGGCGCAGGCCAGCGCCCACGTCAGTGCGATCTCCGAGGAGGCCGAGCCGTCCACCCCGACCAGCACCGGACCGCGCGGCGGCGGTTGCTGCCGGACGACCAGCACCGGACACTCGGCGCGGGCGGCGACCTGCACGGCCGGGCTGTCGGCCGGGATGCAGCGCTGGCAGTGGGCCATGCCGCCGTCGCCGATGGCCACCAGGAAGGCCGCCTCGGACCGGCGGACCAGGTTCGCCACCGCCGAGCCCTCGGTGATCTCGGTGCTGACCTCGAGGACCGGTTCGCTCTCCCGCGCCGCGGCGGTGGCGTGGGCGATCAACTCCTCGGCGTCGGTGCGCGATCCGGAGACCGCCGGTGCCTGCATCGCCGCCCAGTTGAAGGCGTGCAGCAGGTGCAGTCCGCGACCGTGCGCGGCGGCCACCCGGGCGGCGATCCGGGCCACGGTCGCGGCGTCCTCCGGACCGACGCCGACGAGCACCGGCTTGTCGCTGGCTGAGGTCATCCCGGCATCACTCCCGCAGCTGTCCCGCCCGGCCTGCGTCCGAGGCTAGCCCGGACGGTGCGGCGTGCGCCCCGTTTCGCTGCTATGGCGGTTACCGGCCCCGCCAGATATCCGCCGTTCCGCCGAAACGGAGTTAATCAACCACTTCTGTGTCAACCAGAGTTGACGCCAGGGTTGTGTCAATGTAAGTTGACAGGCATGAGTCAGGCAACGGAACTCGCGGCCGAAGCCGGCAGCACCGACCCCCGGGTCGGCCTGCGCGCGGTCCGCGCACTGCGCCGGCTGCTCGAACGGCTTGAGGTGGTCCAGGTGGACAACGCCCGACGGCAGGGCTGGTCCTGGCAGGAGATCGCCGACGCCCTCGAGGTCAGCCGGCAGGCGGTCCACAAGAAGCACGCCGGGCGACCGGCGGTCGGATCCTCCTGGGAGGCGTGATGTTCGAGCGGTTCACCGACCGGGCCCGCACCGTCGTGGTCCGGGCCCGCGACGAGGCCCGGGCCGAGGGCCAGCGACCGGTCGGCACCGAGCATCTGTTGCTCGGCATCCTGGCCGACGACGACAGCCTGGCGGTGCGGGTGCTCCACGACGCCGGCGTCACCGCCGACGACCTGCGGACGCGCATCCGTCGGCACATCGAAACCGGTGGGGTGGGCCTCGCCGAGGCCGACGCCGCCGCACTCCGTGAGATCGGCATCGACCTGGCCGCCATCGTGGCCCGGATCGAGGAGTCCTTCGGTCCTGACGCGCTGCGTGAGGCCGTGCCGGCGCCCCGACGCCGCTGGGGGCGGCGCCGCCACACCGGTGGCCCCTTCTCGGGCCGGGCCAAGAAGGTGCTGGAGCTGTCGCTGCGCGAGGCGGTGCGGCTGCGTCACCGGCACATCGGCACCGAGCACATCCTGCTCGGGCTGCTGCGTGAGGGCGGTGGGCTCGGCGCGCTGGTGCTCAGCGAGGCCGGCGTCGACCTGGACGACGTGCGTCGCCGAGTGACCCTCGTCCTGCGGGAAGCGGCCTGAGTCGCCGAACCGCGCACCATGCCGCAGACTTGCGCCGTGGAAGCTGGACGGCAGGCGCAGCCGCTGCGCAGCGCGGTGGTGGTCAACCCGGTCAAGGTCGCCGATCTCGACGAATTGCGGCGCACCGTCGACGACACGCTCGCCGCGGCGGGCTGGCCCGAGCCGCTGTGGTTCGAGACCACCGTCGACGATCCCGGTCGCGGCCAGACCGAGCAGGCCCTCGCCGCTGGCGTCGACGTGGTCTTCGCCTGCGGTGGCGACGGCACCGTGATGGCCTGCGTCGACGCACTGGTCGGCACCGAGGTGGCACTTGCCGTCCTGCCCCAGGGCACCGGCAACCTGCTCGCGGCCAATCTGGGCCTGTCGAACGAGCTGGCCGCCGGGCTGGCGGTGGCGGTCGAACGCGGACGGCGGCTGCTCGACGTCGGCGAGGTGGACGGGCAGCACTTCGCGGTGATGGCCGGCATGGGCTTCGACGCCCAGATGCTCGCCGCCACCAGCGAGACGACCAAGCGGCGGATCGGCTGGCCGGCGTACGTCGTGGGTGCCGCGCGACATCTGCGGGACCGGCCGATGCGGGTGTCGATCCGGCTGGACGACCAGCAGCCACTGCGCCGCCGGGCCCGCTCGGTGCTTGTCGCCAACGTCGGCCGGCTCCAGGGCGGTGTGGTCCTGCTCACCGAGGCCGAGCCCGACGATGGTTACCTCGACGTCGCCGTGCTCACCCCGCACACGCTGCGGCACTGGCTCTCCCTCGGCTGGGCGGTGATCCGCCGGCGTGACCGGGTGCCGCGCCTGGAGGTGTACCGCGCCCGCCGGGTGGAGATAACCAGCAACCGGACCCAGCCGCGTGAGCTGGACGGCGATCTTATCGAGCCCGGGCGGATGCTGCGGGCGCAGATCCGCCGTCGGGCGCTGTGGCTGTGCGTACCGCGGCCGGAGCAGGCACCCGACCTCACCGAGGACGCGTCTGCCGCGGCCGAGCGAGGCGAGCGTCTGGTCGAGCAGGGCCACGGCGAGCGCGGAGAGTGAGCCTGCGAGCTCCGTGAAACGAGGGGGCTGTCCGGTGAGCGCGAGGAGTGAGCTTGCGAGCCCCGCAGTCGCGAACGTAAGGGCTGTCCGGTGAGCGCGAGGAGTGAGCTTGCGAGCCCCGCAGTCGCGAACGCAAAGGCTATCCGGTGAGCAGCACCAAGCTGGTGCCGGAGACCCGGCTGATGCCCGACGAGCAGCTCTGCGCCGACCACGCCTGGCAGACGCTGCGCCGCGAGGGCGGCTGGCACCTGCTGCGCGACGCCTTCACCCGGTTCCGCTACGGCGACGGGTTCAGCCACGCCCGGGCCTTCGCCTTCCAGCTCTGCCTGGCCGTGGTGCCGTTCCTGATCGCACTTACCGGGCTGATCTCCGAACTGGGTGTGGCGGAGGGCGGTGAGGTGGTCGCCGACACCGTGCTCGCGCTGACCCCCGGCGCGAGCGAGGAGGTCGTCGCCGAACTGCTCGGCGACGCCGAACGCTCCGAGCGGGTCGAGACCATCGGCGAGGTGGCCCTCACCCTCGGCCTGATCACCGGGCTGGTGGCGCTTACCAGCACGATGGCGCAGATCGAACGCGGCGCCAACCGGATCTACGGCGTGGAGCGGGACCGCCCGGCGCTCTGGAAGTACCTGCGGGCGGCCATCCTCGCCGTCACCGCCGGCCTGCCGGCGCTGGCCGGGTTCCTCATCCTGGTCGGCGGCGGCCCGATGGGCGACTCCGTCGAACGCCACTACGCCTGGGGCGAGGTGGCCAGCGTGGGCTGGGACCTGATCCGTTGGCCGCTCAGCCTGGGCTTGACCGTGCTCGCCGTCGCGGTGCTGTTCCGCCACGCCCCCCGACGCCGCCAGCCCGGCCTGTCCTGGCTGTTCTTCGGAGCCGGCATCGCCACCGCCCTGTGGTGGCTGGCCAGCCTGCTGCTCGCCGCGTACGTGCGGTTCAGCGACGGCTTCGGGCAGACCTACGGTGCGTTGACCGGAATCATGGCCCTGCTGCTCTGGGCCAACCTCACCGGCATGGCGCTCTTCGGCGGCCTCGCCTTCGCCGCCCAACTGGAGGCGGTACGCATCGGGGTGCAGGAGCCGGCCCAGCCGGACCTGTGGAAGCCCGACGCCCAGCGCGACGGCCTGCACGACACCGGCGAGATGACCGCCCTCTGACGACCATCGGGGTGTAGGCGATACATCGACCGGGTACAGCGGCACGCCAGAAGCGAAGGAGGCTGCCGTGGGCGCGGTCAGGGACGTACTGCGCCGACCTCTCGGGCATTTCACCGAACGTACGCTCGCCGGCCTGGCGCTCGTACTCGGTGCCGGGGTCGGTTTCGGGTTGGTGCTGGTGCTGGTACGCGTACGGTGGACCCCCCTGTACGACGTGGACCACGGCGTGGCGCAGTGGCTCAACGATCAGGTGTCCCCGATCGGTCCGCTGGTCACGGTGCTCAACGCGCTCACCGACCTGGGCGGCCGGCCGGTCATCATCTGGCTGGTCACCGTCGCCGTGGTCGGTCTGCTGATCCGCAGGCAGGGGCGGCTCGCGGTCTTCCTGATCGTCACCGGCGCGGGTGCGTTGATCCTCGATCCGACGCTGAAGACCCTGGTCGACCGGCTGCGCCCCGAGGTGGACGTGCCCATCGGCACGTACGCCGGGCAGAGCTTTCCCAGCGGTCACGCGCTCGGGTCGATGGTCGCCTACGGCGCGATCCTGCTGGTGTTCCTCCCGGCGATGGCGCCCCGCTGGCGCCGGCCGGCGATGGCAGTGGTCGGTGTCGTTGTCTTCCTGATCGGGTTCACCCGGGTAGCGCTCGGCGTGCACTTCCTCTCCGACGTGATCGGTGCCTGGCTGCTCGGCGCGGCCTGGCTCGGCGTCACCGCGTACGCCTTCCGGCTGTGGCGGGTGGAGCGGGGCCGGCCCGCGACGCCGCTGACGGAGGGGCTGGAGCCGGAGGCGGCGCACGAGGTGGCACCCGCGCCGGACGAGCGGCAACTGCTGCCGCATCCCCGGGCCGCGGTGGCCGAGATCGTGGTCGGCTGGGTGCTGGTCTTCGGAGCGCTCTACGGCTTCGGCATGTTCGTCAGCTATTACGCCCAGGACACCTTCCTCGCCACCTGGGACGAGGTGGTGCCGGTCTGGTTCGCCGAGCGGGGCACCCCGGCGCTCGACGAGCTGAGCTGGTGGTGGAGCAAGGTCGGCGATACCCACGCCATCCTGCTCGTCTCGATGATCTTCTGCCCGCTGGTGCTGGCGGTCTGGCGACGCTGGCGGCCGGTGCTGTTCATGGCGTTGGTGATGTTCGGCGAGTTGACCCTCTTCCTGGCCAGTGCCGCGGCGGTGGACCGGCCGCGCCCGCCGGTGGAGAACCTGGACGGTCCGATGCCTACCTCGTCGTTCCCCTCCGGTCACATCGCCGCCACGCTCTGCCTCTGGGTCGCCATCGCCGTGATCGTCTTCCCGCGTACCGACCGGTGGTGGCGGTGGGTCTTCGTGGCGCTCGCGGTGGTGATGCCGGTCGGGGTCGCCGTGTCGCGGATGTACCGGGGGATGCACCACCCGACCGACTTCATGGGCGCCATCCTGCTCACCAGCCTCTGGATCGGGCTGTTGTACTGGGTCGTACGCCCCAACGAGGACCTGAGCCAGGGCAACCAGCCGGCCATCGAGTCCGAGGACGTCGACCGCCTCGACGACGAGCTGGCCGAGGCTGCCCGGGCCCGGTGAGCCGCCGTGCTGCGGGTGATGACCTGGTCCGGTGAGCCGCCGTGCTGCGGGTGATGACCTGGAACATCCGCACCGGCGGCCGGGACACCGGTGGCCCGGACCGCCGCGACCGCATCGCCCGGGTGATCGCCGAGCAACGGCCGGACGTGCTGGCCCTACAGGAGTTGCGGGACCTCGACGTGCCGGCCTTCGCCGACCGGGTGGGTATGCGGCCCTACCTGGCCCGATCCTGGTTCGGGCAGCCGGTGGCGGTGCTGGTCCGCCCGCCGTGGCGGGTGCGCTCCGCCGCGCCGGTGCGCCGACCGTTCCACCACGCCGCCCAGCGGGTGGTGCTGGAGACCGGCGCCGGCCCGCTCACCGTGCTCGGCACCCACCTTGACCCGTACTCGGGCAGCCGCCGGCTCATCGAGGCCGGCTGGCTGGCCGCCGCGTTGCGCCCGACCCGCGACGGCTTGGCGCTGCTCGCCGGCGACCTGAACACCCTCGATCCGTACGCCGAGCACGCCGAACGGATCGCCCGGCTGCCGGTCGCGTACCGTCGTCGACATCTGCGCCGCGACCGTCGGACGGTGGATTCCCGGGCGGTGTCCCGGCTGCTCGCCACCGGCCTGGTGGATCTCGGCGTCAGCGCCGGACCCACCGCACCCACCCGGCACGGCGGCACCGAGTTCTCCGAGATGCGCCTGGACTACCTGCTGGCAACCCCCGCCCTGGCCGACCATCAGGCGGAAACCCAGGTCCTCCGCACTTCCCGCACGGACCACGCCTCCGACCACTATCCGCTGCAGACCACCCTTACCCTCACCCCACCCGCTGCGCCGAGCTGACCAGGAGGTTCCGGTTTCGACCCGGCGATCCGGACGAGGGGGAACCTCCTGCTCAGGTTCGACACTCACGACTCGGCGAGGTGCCTCGGGGTTACGGACTGGCGCAGGTCAGCGACGGCGTACCTGGGGTGCCCGAGCCGAGGAAACCGAAGGTCGTCGTCCCGCCGGCGGCCAGGGCACCGTTGTAGTCCACGTTGCGGACGGTAACCGTCGAGCCGCTGGTGCTCAGGGTGCCGCTCCAGAGCTGGCTGATGCTCTGGCCACTGCCGAGGGACCACTTCACGGTCCATCCGTTGATCGGCGAGTTTCCGGCACGGACGGTGACCTCGCCCTGGTAGCCGCCGCTCCAGGAGTTGACGGTCCGGTACGTGGCCTGGCAGGCAGCGCTCGCGGGTGGCGTCGTGGGTGGTGGGGACGTGGTCGGCGGCGGGGTGGTCGGCGGCGGGGTGGTCGGGGGTGGCGTGGTCGGCGGGTTCGGGTTGCCCGAGAGGGTCGGTCCGGCGCAGGCGGTCACACTGGCGGGCACGCTGCTGGCCGGTAGCGGGGTGTAGGCGTACGGCGGGTTGGTGAAGGGGGTGACGCCGCCACCGCTGCCACCGGCTCCGGTGTCCCGCCTGCCGGTGGTGTTGTCGTACACGTTGCCCCGGGCGGTGATGTACGACGGGCGCACGTACATGAACTGGTGGGGATTGTTGGTGTTCTTGAAGTAGTTGTTCTCCACCAGGACCGAGGCGAGCGCCCCGGCGCCGACGGCGTAACCGTTGCCGCTAGTGGTGTAGTAGTTGTTGTAGATGTGCCCCTTACCGAACAGGACCCGGGGCATGCGCTGGTCGACCAGTTCGGCGAACCAATTGTGGTGGTAGGTGACGTTCAGCTTCCCCGCGTCGACTGCGTCGTTGTTGGCGTCCGAGCCGTTCAGGCTGGCCAGTCGGTGCGGGTGGGAACGGTTGGTGTACCAGAACTTCGACCAGGACACGGTGATGAAATCCGAGCCCTGGGTGAGATCCAGCAGGCCGTCACCGGCGTCCCAGACGTTGAGGTGGTCGAACCAGAGGTGGTGCGCGCCCCGGGCGCTGATGGTGTCGTCCGGGCCGGGGTTGGGCCAGAACCCCTTGAGGTTCAGGTTCCGGACGATGATGTTGCGGTTGCCCGAGCGGATGTTGATGCCGCCGTGGATGGTGGCGTTGCTGTCCGCCCCGATCAGGGTCTTGTTGCTGGCGATGTCGACGGCGTACGAGCCGGTGGTGATCGTGCCGGCGATCCGCAGCACGCGCGGGGTGGAGTCGCCGCCGTACCGCTGCAGATCGGCCAGGGTGGTGACGGTCTGCGGGGTGGCATTGCCGCCACCCGTGGTCGTGTTCAGCCCGCTGCCGGCCACGGTGGCCCAACCGACGAGCCGATCGTCACAGGCACTGCTCGCCGCAGCTCTCGTGGTCGGCATCTGCTCGGCGGCGGAGACCGTGGGAACGGTCAACGCGGTGGCGCCGGTCAGGGTGATCGCTGCGGCAAGCAGGAGCTGTGACCTGCTACGACGGGTGGGTGGGGGGATACTTCGGGGCACCATGGTGCGCAACCTCCAGATGATGGGCAGCAAAGCGGCGGCGCCGGAGCAGCAACCTCGTCGTTGAGCCGCGGACCCGATCCGTACCGCGGAACGGAGGCCGCTCAGACACCCGCCGATATTGCAGACGTGTTATCGGCGGAGGCATTACCGGAATCAGCAGAATCTATGTCCGGTGGGTAAGTTGTCGGGTGGGATTAGCCTGTCGGCTCGTGATCGAGTCTTCGCCGTCGGGACGCCCCGGCGAGCCGCGGCCCGGCAGACGACCGGCGGGGGCGGCGTCGGGCGGATGGTCGCCGGTGGCGGTTGTCGTGCGGGGCGTCGCCCTGGTGGTGGTGCTGCCGGTCCGGCTGGCCTGGGAGGTGCTGGCGGCCACCGGCCGGGTGCTGTACCGGTGGGTGCTCGTGCCGACGGCCCGGTTCGTGGACCGTTGGCTGCTGCGACCGCTCGGCTGGCTGCTGCGGCACCTGGTCTGGCTCCCGCTGCTCTGGACGGCCCGCGCTGCGGCCTGGTTGTGGCGGACGCTGATCTGGCTGCCGTTGACCTGGCTGGGCGACGGACTGCTCTGGCTCTGGCGCACCGCCCTGCGGCCCCCGCTGCGTTGGTGTGGCCTGGGGCTGGCGCGACTGCTGCGCTGGTGCGGTCTGGGGCTGGCCTGGCTGGCGCGGATCCTCGTCCTGGTGCCGCTGTACCACCTGGTGTGGCTGCCACTGGTCTGGCTGGCCCGGGTGCTCACCCCGCCCGCCCGGCTGGTCCTGGCCGCGCTGGGCCGGTGGCTGCATGCCCTGGCGCGGGGCTTGGCCGTCGCGCTCGGCTGGGCCTGGCGGGTGGCCGGCCGGATCCTGTGGTGGTGCTGGGCGCTCACCCTGCGTCCGGTCTGGTTGGCGGGCCGATGGCTGTGGCGCGTCGCGGTGACGCCGGTGGGCCGGGCGGTCGGTACGGCCTGGCGGGCGACCGTCACCCCGGCGGCCCGCTGGCTGCGGCACAGCGTCCTGGACCCGGCCCGCCAGGCCACCCGCGAGGCACTGACCGCCCTCGGCCTGCGCCGCTGACCCGCCGCCGCCCGGCTCGACGCCCGGCTGGTCCGAGAGCGGGCCGGCGGCGCATATCGCCGTTGGTGGTCAGAGGACCAGGTTGAGCAGGACGGTCAGCACGATCGAGGCGACGATCGAGAAGAGGATCATCAGGAGGCAGCCGAGGCCGCCGCCGGCCGGCCGGATTTCCGTGTTGCCGATGCGCATGTTCTCACCTGGTCGTCGGACGGGCGTGGGTGCGGGTGGACACCGGATGGGCGGTGGCCGGTCACAGTTCGCGCAGCCGGGGCAGCAACTCCTCCTGCGCCCAGTCCAGGAACATCGGTTGGCTGTCGCCGCCGATCTGGATCAGCGCCACGTGAGTGAAGCCGGCATCGACGAACTGCTTGAACGCCGCCACGTGCTTGTCCACGTCGGGGCCGCAGGAGATCGCGCCCGCCACGTCCTCCTCGCGCACGCTCTGGGTGGCCGCCTCGAACGCGTCCGTGTCGGGCAGGTCGGTGTTGACCTTCCAGCCCAGCCCGAACCAGCGGAACTGGTCGTGAACGATCTTGCGGCATTCCGCCTCGTCCGGGCCGTAGCAGATGGCCACCTGCCCGTACCGGGGGCGTCCGGCACCGCCGGCCTCCTCGTACATCTCCACCAGGCGCGACTCCGGGTCGGTGGCGATCATGGCGTCGGCGTACTCGGCGGCGAGGGTGGCGGACTGCCGGCCGGAGGCGGCCACCGCCATCGGTACGGGCCGTTCCGGCCGGTCCCACAGGTACGCGTCCGGCACGTCGTAGTGGTTGCCGGAGAAGGTGAGCGTCTCCCCGTTGAGCAGCGGCCGGATGATCTGCAACGCCTCCTCGAACATCTCGTGCCGCTGCTGCACGTGCGGCCAGGCGCCGACCACGTGTTCGTTCAGGTTCTCCCCGGCGCCGAGGCCGAGGGTGAACCGGCCGTCGGAGAGGACGCCGATGGTGGCCGCCTTCTGCGCCACCACCGCCGGGTGGTAGCGGCGGATCGGGCAGGTCACGAAGGACATCAGCGCCGCGCGGGAGGTGGCGTGTGCGACCGCGCCCAGCACCGACCAGGCGTACGGTGAATGACCCTGCGACTCCAGCCAGGGGTAGTAGTGGTCGGACATCACGAGCTGGTCGAAACCGGCCGCCTCGGCCCGTACGGCGTAGTCGACGAGCTGCTTCGGGCCGGCCTGCTCGCACAGCAGGGTGTAGCCGATGCTGACCATGGTGTCTCCTTCCGGACCGGGTGACCCGTTCCGGATACCCCGCCCCGGTTAGATCAACCCTGGTCGGTGCCTTGACGCCCTCCCGGCCCCTGCCTACCGTTGGCCTGAACCGGTTCAGATGCCGGCGTGGTGCACATCCTGTGGTGGGGATGTCCGCCCCCGTGGCGGCTCGCGTTCTCATGGGCCGTCACGGGTCGGGCGGCGGTCGGCCAGATTACTGAACCGGTTGCCTTCGGCATTCCATCGGCCTACGCTGATGCCTGCCTCGCCGGGCCCCGGGCAAGCGGCTGTCGGGCTCAGCCGCCACACCAGCCACCACCGCAACTCCCCCTGGGCACGGGGGAGAAACCTCCTGCGAGGAAGCGTGATGAAAAAACTATTCGCGGGCGCCAGCGCCGTCCTGCTGGCGACCGTCGCCGCCGTGTTTGCCTTTGGACCGTCGGCACAGGCCGCCACCGGCTTCACAGTCAGCAACGGCAAGCTCTACGAGGCGAACGGCAGAGAGTTCGTCATGCGCGGCGTCAACCACGCGCACACCTGGTACGCGAACCAGACCAGTTCCTTCGCCAACATCAAGGCGCTCGGCGCGAACACCGTCCGGGTCGTGCTCTCCAGCGGCGACCGGTGGACCCGCAACAGCGCCGCCGACGTGACAAACGTGATCCAGCTGTGCAAGGCGAACCGCCTGATCTGCGTCCTTGAGGTGCACGACACCACCGGCTACGGCGAGCAGAGCGGGGCCATCACCCTGGACCGCGCGGTCGACTACTGGCTCAGCATCGCCAGCGCGCTCAACGGCCAGGAATCGTACGTGATCGTCAACATCGGCAACGAGCCGTACGGCAACCAGAACTACTCGTCCTGGACCACCGACACGTCCAACGCGATCCGCCGGCTGCGCACCGGCGGCATCCAGCACACCATCATGGTGGACGCGCCGAACTGGGGTCAGGACTGGTCCTTCACCATGCGGGACAACGCGCCGACGGTGTTCAACGCCGACCCGGCCCGCAACACGGTCTTCTCGGTCCACATGTACGGCGTCTTCGACACCGCCGCCGAGATCAGCGACTACCTGGGCCGCTTCCGCAGCCGTGGCCTGCCGATCGTGGTCGGCGAGTTCGGCCACTACCACTCCGACGGCGACCCCGACGAGGACGCCATCCTGTCGTACACGCAGGCCAACGGCATCGGCTGGCTGGGCTGGTCGTGGAGCGGCAACAGCGGCGGCGTCGAGTACCTCGACATGGCCACCAACTTCAACCCGAACCAGCTGACCAGTTGGGGCCAGCGGCTCTTCAACGGCACCAACGGCATCCGGCAGACCGCCCGGCAGGCCACCATCTACGACTCGGTCCCGCCGACCACCACCCCGCCGACCACCACCCCGCCGCCGACCACGACCCCGCCGCCGCCGACCACTGCGCCGCCGACCACCACGCCGCCGCCGGGTGCCGGCTGCACGGCGACGTACTCGGTGACCAGCCAGTGGCAGGGCGGCTTCCAGGCCGACGTCCGGGTGAGCGCCGTCGGTACCGCCATCTCCGGCTGGACGGTGCGCTGGACGTACGCCAACGGGCAGAGCGTGACGCAGTCCTGGAACGCCACGGTCACCAGCAGCGGCTCGACGGTGACCGCCCGCAACGTCGACTACAACGGCCGGCTCGGCGCCGGTGCCAGCACCAGCTTCGGCTTCCTCGGCAGCTGGAACGGCACCAACCCGGTGCCCGCCGTGACCTGCACCGCAAGCTGAACCTGGCAGCACGGGTGGCCGGGTCCGCACGGACCCGGCCACCACCGGTCCCGGCTCAGGCCAGGCGGGCGGCGCGCATCAGCAGGTAACGCTGTTCGGGAAGGCTCGCGGTCAGGCCGGCGGCGAGGCGGTACTGCGCCACCGCAGCTGCGCGGTCACCGGCCAGCTCGTGCAGGTGGGCGCGGACCGCGGGCAGCCGGTGATGGTCAGCCAGCCGGGCATCGCCGTCCAGCGCCGCCAGGGCGGCCAGGCCGGCCGCCGGTCCGCGGGTCATCGCAAGCGCGACCGCGCGGTTCAGCGTCACCACCGGGCTGGCGGAGAGGCTCTCCAGCACCTCGTAGAGCGCGAGGATCTGCGGCCAGTCGGTCTCCTCGGCGGTCGGCGCCTCGTCGTGCAGCGCCGCGATGGCGGCCTGCACCTGGTACGGGCCGACCGGCCCGCGCGGCAGCGCCCGGGTGACCAGCGCGACGCCCTCGGCGATCGCGGTCGCGTCCCAGCGTCCCCGGTCCTGCTCGGCCAGCGGAATCAGCTCGCCCGAGGCGCCGGTGCGCGCCGCGCTGCGGGCCTCGGTGAGCAGCATCAGCGCCAACAGGCCGGCGGACTCGCTGTCCTCCGGCAGTCGGGTGTGCAACGCCCGGGCCAGCCGGATCGCCTCGCGCGCCAGGTCGACTCGGCGCAGCCGGTCTCCCGCGCTGGCCACGTACCCCTCGGTGAAGATCAGGTAGAGCGCGTGCCGGACGGCGGCGAGCCGTGCTGGTAGCTCGGCCGGCGCGGGCATCCGGAACGGCGTACCGGAAGCTCGGATGCTCTGCTTGGCGCGGCTGATCCGCTGCGCCATCGTCGGCTCCGGGACCAGGAACGCTCGCGCGATCTCGGCGGTGGTCAGCCCGCCGACCGCCCGCAGGGTGAGCGCGATCGCCGAGGTGGGCGAGAGCGCCGGGTGACAGCAGAGCAGGAGCAGCAGCAGGGTCTCGTCCCGCTCCGCGGTCAGCTGCTCGTCGATCGCCGGTACGCTGCGCCGGTCCGCCGGCTCCCGCCGGGCGACCAGATCCTCGCGGGCCCGGCGGGCCTGCTCGGCGCGGACGATCTCGATCATCCGCCGGTACGCGACCTGGATCAGCCAACCTCGCGGATTGTCCGGTACGCCCTCCTCCGGCCACCGGGTCGCGGCGGCCAGCAGCGCCTCCTGCACCGCGTCCTCGGCGGTGGCGAAGTCACCGAACCGGCGTGCGAGCACGCCGAGGACCTGCGGCGCGAGACCGCGCAGCAGGTCCTCGGTCAGCGGCGCTCCGGTCACACGTCCTGCGGCGGTGCGGACATCACCGGGTGAACCTCGATCGGCATGTTCAACGACGCGCCGGCCGGCCCCGGCGCGGTGGAGATCCAGGCCGCGATCGCCACCGCCCGCTCGGCGGACTCCACGTCGACGATCCAGTAACCGGCGAGGAACTCCTTCGTCTCGGCGAACGGCCCCTCGGTCACCACCGCAGCGCCGCCGGCACCGGCCCGTACGATTTTCGCCTGCGCCGGCCCGGCGAGCCCCTGACCGTCGACCCACTCGCCGTCGGCGACCAGCTTCGCGTTGACCTCGCCCATGAAGGCGATGTGCGCGCTGATCTCCTCCGGCGTCCAGTCCTGGATCGGCGGGAAGCCAGTGCCGGCGGCGCTGAACTGCATAAGCAGCATGTACTTCACGATGGTCTCCCTCACGGCTGCGCACCCATCATCGGTGCTCTCACCCGTAGGTAGAAGCCGGCAACGCCGCCCTCGACATCCGCGCCGAGAAAATCTTGCAGTCGCACACCCCGTGGCGGCCGACCCGGGGGAGCCACCTGCGCTGCTTGCTCGGTGCCACCGCTCGAATCAGGCGAGGAGCTTCTGTACCTCGCGCCAGAGCTTGTCGAACGATGGCGAGTTGGCCCGGGCAGCGTATAGATCGAACCTCGCGGCGAGGGGTGCCTGGTCTACCTTCGGCTTGTCCACGGCCGTCTCAAGCCCGCCGCCGATCAACTGTGTTTGTGGAACCCGAAACGGCGTAGCGACCTGGAGGTTCCACACCGACAACTCCGCCGCGATCCTTCTCAGCAGGATCGGCAGGGCATTCACCTCACCGTGGCCCTCAACCGCCGGTGCGATGGTGACCGCCTCGTACCCGCTCATTCTGTCACCGGCCCGACGTCATCCGGCATGGCCGGCTCCGGTGCCAATTGGTTGGCTCGCATCAAGCCGCCGACAGTGAACAGACCGTCGCGCACGATTTGGCGACTCGCGGCGTCGAGCGGACCGATGACGGTTGAACCATTCTCGTTGGCGACGGCCAGAATGGTATCCAGATCAACGTCGTCACGATCGAGGAGATCGTCACTCTGGGTCGTGGCGAGCACCTGCACATGCTCGCAGGCCTCCGTGAGCGCGTCATAGAGAGCGCCAGCGGCTGCTGGGTGCAGGGCCGTCTCTGGCTCCTCGATGCCGACCAGATTGACCTGTCCGTACCTGGTTGGGGCCTGGAAGAGAGCCGCCAACACACCAGCGGCCCGGATAGTGCCGTCTGACATCGCGTTTGGCCCAAACGCGGTAGCCGCGCCGTCGTTGCTGTGCTGCCGCATCTCGATGGTCACGTACCGACCGACAGCATGTCGGTCGATTCCCGCGACACCGGGCGCGACGGCAGCCAGGTAGTCGTCTACACGGCTCTTGACTTCTGGATACGAATCGTTGAGGTCGCCGAGTACGTCCCCAAGGTGTTCACCTCTCGGGCCGAGGACGGCGCGTTCGGCCTGGAGCGCCCTGGAGGCCGAACTGCGCGTACCCGACAGCCCTCGGCTCGGCATCTGCCTGCCGGTAGAACTGCTCGGCCAGGACGTCGAGAACCTGATCGTCGAATTTCCCGGCGAGGCTCGAAGAGTCGAGGAGATGACCATCGAGCGGGTGCTGGCACGCGGCATCGAGATCTGCGACTGGGTCAGCCCGGACAACCAACTCGTATGCGTCAAGCGGGCCGACCGCTCGGCACCCCTCAGCCACCTGTTCAGCCAGGCTGTGGTGGCGGCGGAAGCCATCCTCGACGGAGATCAGGCTTGGCAGCAGCTACTCGAAAGCCTGCCCGCCGACCGGCGGGCCGCCCTGGCCCGACGTCCCGGCTTCGTCTTCGCGATCCAACTCACCAAAGGCGAGTTGACGCCGGACTCGTTGTTCACCTTCTCCCAGGCGATGCTCTACCGGGCCGCCCGGCATCTGAACCGGCTCGGCATGGACGTCGCGGTGGTCGGGATACCTGCCTGCTGAACGTGGCGGTCAGGTCGCGGCTTGGCCGGACCGTGGTCAGGTGCTTCCGCTTCTGACGGCTGGCGGGTTTTCAGCGACCTCACAGGCCCGCTCGATAGCGTGCCGCCGTCAGCGTCCGCTCCTAAAGAGAGTACGGGCACCAGACCCCGCGGGAGTACCAGTGGTCTTCAAGAAGATGTTGAGCGCGCTCGGCGTGGGCGGTCCCAGTGTGGACACCGTCCTGGCCAACCCGAACACCCGGCCCGGAGAGATCCTCAACGGCCAGGTGAACCTGATCGGCGGGGAAGCCCAGGCGGACATCGAGCAGATCGTCATCGGGTTGGTCACCCGGGTCGAGGTCGGCGAGCAGGCCGGCGTGATGGAGTTCCACCGGCAGGTGGTGAGCGGCCCCCTCCAGCTCGCCCCGAAGCAGGCGCTGTCGATTCCGTTCCAGCTGCCGGTGCCCTGGGAGGCCCCGGTCACCGCGGTCTACGGGCAGCGCCTGCACGGCATGACGATGGGGCTGCGTACCGAGCTGGCGATCGCCCGCGCGGTCGACAAGGGCGACCTGGACGAGATCAACGTGCACCCGCTGCCGGTGCAGGAGCGGATCCTGGCGGCGTTCGGCCAGCTCGGCTTCCGGTTCAAGAAGGCGGACCTCGAGCGGGGCATGATCCACGGCGTGCAGCAGACGCTGCCGTTCTACCAGGAGATCGAGTTCTTCGCGGCGCCACAGTACGCGCAGGTGATCAACGAGGTCGAGCTGACCTTCGTGACCAACCCGCACGGCATCGACGTGGTGCTGGAGTGCGACAAGCGAGGCGGTTTCCTCGTACCCGGTCAGGACGTCTTCGGTCGCTACCAGGTCGGGCACGCCGAGGCCGACAAGCACGACTGGACGCAGGTGGTCGACGGCTGGCTGCGCGAGACGATCGACCGCTTCAGCACCCTGCGGGCCCAGGCGTTCGGTGCCCCGGGCTACGGCGCCCCCCACGGGTACGGCGCTCAGCAGGGCTACGGCGCTCCCGGCTACGGCGCACCGGGCTACGGTGCTCCGCAGGGCTACGGCCCGCCCGGCAAGTACGGCCAACCGCAGCGCCGGGGTGGCGTCGGCATGGGTGGCGTAGTGGCCGGTGCGGCGCTCGGTGCCGCGGGTGGCATGCTCGCCGGTCACATGATCGGCAACGCCCTCGACGGCGGCGAGGAGGAGATCGCCGAGGCGGCCGGTGACTTCGGCGGCGGTGACTTCGGCGGTGGCGACTTCGGGGGCTTCGAGGAGTTCTAGGCCCGACGTCATTCGGGCCGTTCTGCGGCGGGTCATCTCGGTGAGGTGACCCGCCGCGTGTCGTTGGTTGACGCATCAACCAATGACGGATATGGTCCACATGACCTGAGGAGGGCGGATGCGGTCGATCGTTCCCGACTATCTGACTGACGTACTCGGAGCGGTCGCAGCGGACACCTCCGGCGAGCTGGCGGGGTACATCCCCGAGCTCGCGGCAGCTGATCCCGAGCGTCTCGCAGCGGTCTTCGCCACGGTCGACGGCAAGGTCCACGGGGCCGGCGACGTCGATGTCGCGTTCACGATCCAGTCGATCTCGAAGCCCTTCGTGTACGCGCTGGCGCTCGCCGACCGCGGCTTCGATCGGGTACTCGCCAAGGTCGGGGTCGAGCCGTCCGGGGAGGCGTTCAACGAGATCTCCCTCGAGAACGGTACGGGGCGTCCCCGCAATCCGATGATCAACGCCGGCGCGATCACGACTCACTCGCTCGCCGGTCCGGAGAATCTGACGCCCGTCGAGCGGGTCGACCGCGTCGTCCGGGGGCTCTCGGCGTTCGCGGGCCGCCAACTGACGGTCGACGAGACGGTGTGCGCATCCGAGATGGAGAGCGCGCACCGCAACCTCGCCATCGCGCACATGCTGCGCAGCCACGACATCCTCACCGAGGACCCGAGGGCCGTTGTCGATGGCTACATCCGCCAGTGCTCGGTGCTCGTGACCACTCGGGATCTGGCGATGATGGCGGCGACGCTTGCCAACCGCGGGGTCAATCCGCTCACGAACGAGCAGGTGGTGGACGGGGCGGTGGTGCGCCAGGTGCTGAGCGTGATGGCCACCTGCGGGATGTACGACGCCGCCGGCGACTGGGCCACGCAGGTCGGCATTCCGGCGAAGAGCGGGGTGGCCGGGGGACTGATCGGTGCGCTCCCCGGTCAGCTCGGCATCGCCACCTTCTCGCCTCGACTGGACCGGCACGGGAACAGTGTGCGCGGGGTGTCGCTGTTCGAGCGGTTCTCCTCCGACATGGGGCTGCATGTGATGGAGGTGCCGCCCGCGGCGCGCGCGGTCGTACGGTCCAATCGAACACGAGGCGGCGCAACGGAGGCGACCCGGGTCATCCGGCTCCAGGGCGGAATCCGTTTCGCGGGGGCCGAGCGGATCGTCCGCGACATCGTGGAGGATCCGCCTGCGGAGCCCCGAGTGGTCCTCGACGTCTCCCTGGTGCACTCCATCGACGATGTGGCCCGGCGCATGCTGCTGGAGGTCGCGCGTCGGCTCACCTTGGACGGTCACGAGGTCTACCTCGTCGATCCGGAGATGATGATTCCGGACCCGGATCCCGGCGATGGCGGTCGGCTCACCGTCATCGACGATCTCGGAGAGTGCGATCTCGATCTCAGCACGTCATGAAGTCGTTGACCGTGTGCCAACCACACGTGTCGACCTACCCAGTCGACGGCGTCTTGTCCGCCGACGAAGATCGAAGGGCCAGGACAATGGGCTACATCACCGTCGGGAACGAGAACAGCACCCCGATCGAGCTGTACTACGAGGATCAGGGCGCCGGTCAGCCGGTCGTGCTGATCCACGGGTACCCGCTGAACGGTCACAGCTGGGAGAAGCAGACGCGCGAGCTGCTGGACCAGGGCTACCGCGTGATCACGTACGACCGCCGAGGCTTCGGCCAGTCCTCGAAGGTCCACGGCGGCTATGACTACGACACGTTCGCCGCGGATCTGAACACGGTGCTGGAGACTCTCGACCTGCGTGACGTCGTGCTCGTGGGCTTCTCCATGGGCACCGGCGAGCTGGCCCGCTACGTGGCCCGTCACGGGCATGAGCGGGTCGCGAAGCTCGCGTTCCTCGCGTCGCTCGAACCCTTCCTCGTGCAGCGCGACGACAACCCCGAGGGCGTGCCGCAGGAGGTCTTCGACGAGATCGCCACCGCGGCAAAGAGCGACAGGTACGCCTGGTTCAGGGATTTCTACGAGGAGTTCTACAACCTGGACGAGAACCTCGGCACGCGCATCAGCCAGGAAGTGGTCACGGGCAGCTGGAACGTCGCGATCGGCAGCGCTCCGGTCGCCGCGTACGCCGTGGTTCCTGCCTGGATCGAGGACTTCCGCGGTGACGTCGAGGCGGTCCGCGCCGCCGGCAAGCCGACCCTGATCCTGCACGGCACGAAGGACAACATCCTGCCGATCGACGCCACGGGCCGCCGGTTCCACCAGGCGCTTCCCGAGGCCGACTACGTCGAGATCGAGGGCGCACCGCACGGCCTGCTCTGGACCCACGCCGACGAGGTCAACGCCGCTCTGAAGGACTTCCTGGCCAAGTAGCGCACCGGTCGGCGCAGCGAAACGGCACGGTGGCCCTCCGGGACGAACCCGGAAGGCCACCGTGTTACGCGCGGAGGTCAGCGTCCGCGCTGCCGGCGCTCCTGGCCGGAACGCCGCTGGCTGCCAGCCTTGGCCAGACCACGGCTACCCAGGTAACCGAGGGTCAGCAGGGTGATGTACAGCCACGCCTGACCCGGGTTGTTGATGTTCAGACCATTCGCGGTCGTACCCCGCCAGAAGGCGGCGATCACCACGACGGTGACGGCGGCCGCGTAGATCCAGAACTCCGTGGTCAGGAACGCCTGCTTGGTCTCCGTACCCGGTGCCGGCATCGGCTCCCGATGCCCGTCGTGCATCATCGGCATCGGCTGGGTCGGCGTCTCCTGCATTGCCTGCCGATGCTGTACGTCCGGACCCGGACGGTTCATCGGCCTGGTGGATGCAGCCTGCGTGCTCATCTGTCCTCCTCAGGATGTGATGAGTCCTGCGACCCTCGCCCCGCTACCGCGTGTCGGCCACGGCACGGTTCGCGTGCTTGGCGGGGGCACCCCGGGTCTACCCGGCGCCTCCAGAGCAGTAACCCTCGATCGCCCGACGGATCTCCTGACCCGGGCTGCGCGCAGCGGGCCGGCCGCCCTCGCGCGTCGATGGCGCTGTTTGTCCGGTTCCGTCGTTGCCCGGGGACGGGTTAGTCCCGGCGGTTACCGGGCACGCACCCAGGACCGACCCTTCTGTGAGGTGATGGATCGTGCGTGAGGACGACCTGCGACAGGAAGCCGCCCGCCGGGCCGAGGAGCGGATCGCCGGCGGCAGCTACGGCGAGGGCGCGGTGGACGAGGTGACCGTGCCACCGACCGATGTGGAGAGTGCCATCCAGCGCGACGACCGGGACGACCCGGCGCACCTGCCGGTGGATCCCACCGTGCTGCGTGACGGTGGCCCCACCCGGGGGCAGGGTGCGATCACCACGACCGGTGGTACGGCCGGACCGGCCAGTGCCCGGCGGGTGGCCCGCCAGCCGGAGCGGCACCGGGGCAAGGTGGCCCCGACCACGACGGGTGACGCCACCACCGGCGGCTTCAGCACCCGGTCGGGCGGCTCCACCAGCGACCAGTCCACCCCGAACCCAGGTTGATCATGAAGTTATTGCCCGACACGCCGAGGGCGGACGACAACAACTTCATGATCAACCCTGATGGGGGTCAGGGGGTGGGGGTGAGGGTGGTTAGGCGTTGGGTGGCTCGGGTCAGGGCCACGTAGAGGTCGCTGGAGCCCCGGGGGGACTCGGCGACGATACTCGCCGGGTCGACCAGCACCACCGAGTCGAATTCGAGGCCCTTCGCCTCGGCGACGGTGAGCACCACGACCCGGCTCTCCAGGTCGGGCTGCTCGCCCACGGCCGCCTCGGGCAACGCCGAGGTCAGGGCCGCGCCGAGGTCGTCGACCCGGCCACCCGGCACGATCACGCCGAGCCGCCCGTCGGCCAGCTCGGCCGCCTCCGCGGCGGCGACCTCGATCAGCTCCGCGGCCAGTCGCTCCGCCGGCACGGACCGCTCGACGGGCGGGAACCCGCTGGAGCGTACGGCGCGCGGTGGTCGCAGCGTCGGGTCGATCTCGGCCAGTACGTCCGCAGCGACCGCCATGATCTCGGCCGGAGTGCGGTAGCTGACGGTCAACTCGGTCAACCGCCACCGGTCCGCCACGTACGGCTTCAGCGCGTCCGCCCACGACGGCGTACCGGCCAGCGCACCGGTCTGCGCCACGTCACCGACGATCGTCATCGAGCGGCTCGGGCAGCGGCGCATCAGCAGTCGCCACGCCATCGGCGACAACTCCTGCGCCTCGTCGACGATGACGTGGCCGAACGCCCAGCCCCGGTCGGCCGCCGCCCGTTGCGCGGTGGTCAGCCGATCGGCCTCCTCCTGCCGCTCCAGCAGCCGGTCGGCGTCGAGCAGGTCGGTCACGCCGAGAATCTCACCGCCGTCGGCCTCGTCCTCCACGTCGATCGACTGGGAACCCCGGGCGATCTCCAGGACGCCCTCGGCGTACTCGCGTTGCAGGGCGCGGATCCGCTCCCGGCGGGCGGCGGCGGACCGGTCGTCCTCACCGAGCAGCTCCGCCGCCTCGTCCAGCAGCGGTACGTCCGCCGAGGTCCAGCCGCCCGGCTCGCGATGCAGCGCGGCCCGCTCCTCGGCGGTGAGCATCGGCGCGGCGGTGGCGAGCCGCTCGATCGAGGCGTACAGGTCGGCGAGCAACCGCTGCGGGGTGAGCACCGGCCAGAGCTGGTCAAGCGCGGCGCGGACCTCCGGCTCCTCGCGCAACTCGCGGCGGATCTCCGCGAGGTCGGCCTCCTCCAGCAGGTTCTCCCCGCCCAGCGGATCGGCGCCGATCCGCTCGGCGACCTGGGCGGCCAGCGCGTGGACGATCTCGATGTCGAAGACCGCCCGGGCCAGGTTGTGTGGCCGACCGCTGCGCCGGGCGCGGTCCCGGGCGGCGTGCACGGTGGCCGGATCGAGGAGCAGGATCTCCCGCTGCGGTAGCTCGATCTCCAGCGGCTCGTCGGGCACCCGCTGCCGGTCGCGTACCGCCTCGGCGAGGACGTCGACCATCACCGCGCGCCCCTTCACGGCGGCCGTGATGGCCGGCTCCGCGCGCCGGGCCTGCACGCCGGGAAAAAGATCCGCCTGGGTACGCAGCAGCACGCCGGTCTCGGCCAGCGCGGGCAGCACCTGCGAGATGTAGCGCAGGAAGGTGGCGTTCGGGCCGACCAGCAGCACACCCCGGCTGGAAAGCTCCCGGCGGTGGGTGTAGAGCAGGTACGCCGCCCGGTGCAGCGCCACCGCCGTCTTACCGGTGCCCGGCCCGCCCTGCACCACAAGCACCCCGGGCAGGTCGGCCCGGATGATCCGGTCCTGTTCGGCCTGAATGGTCTCGACGATGTCGCGCATCCGGCCGGTCCGGCCGGCGTTCAGCGCGGCCAGCAGGGACGCCTCACCGGTGAGTTCCTCGTGCGCGGTGGGGGAGACGGCGGCCAGGTCGAGCACCTCGTCGTTGACGCCGGTCACCTTGCGCTGCCGGGTACGCAGGTGCCGACGCCTGCGGATGCCCTGCGGATTGGCGGCGGTGGCCAGGTAGAAGGCGCGGGCGGCCGGGGCCCGCCAGTCCATCAGCAGCGGATCGTAGTCACCGTCGGTGTCGAAGATGCCGATCCGGCCGATGTAACGGCGCTCGCCGTCGTCGGTGTCCAGCCGGCCGAAACAGAGGCCGTTCTCCACCGACGAGAACTGCTCGACCTGCTCGGCGTACATGTGTACCGAGCTGTCGCGTTGGGAGCGTTCCTGGCGGGTGCCGCCGGTGGCCCGCAGTTGTTCGGTGAGCCGTCCAGAGGCCTGCTCCCGCAGGTCGTCCAGGCGGCGGTAGAGCATCGAGACGTACTCCTGCTCGCGGCCGATCTCGTCGTCGGACGGCGAACCGCCGGAGTGCCTTGACAATCCGTCTCCCAGTTGGCTAGAATGCGATACAAGAACGGCTATTTTCGGCCGTTCTTTTTTGTTGCCTGAACTGACAAAGATACCGCGCCGTTATCGGCGGATACCAGGCGCGACCGATCCGGCAGCATTCCCGGCCCCGCCGGGCCGGCACTCAGCGGCGCTTCGTGCAGACCTCGTCCGAGCGGGCGACGGTCTCGGTGGACCAGGCGACCGCCACCGTGAAGCAGTAGTCGAGTCTACGGTCGAGGCTGTAGACGATGAAGCTCTCGGTACCGGCGGGCAGGTCGGCGAAGGGCGTCGGCGACTGGCCGGTCCGGCCACCCGAGACGATCACCGGTCCCTCGCTACCGGGCGGGTACTTCCAACTCAGCGTCACGCTGTCGCGGTTGTCCTCCAGGGCAAGTCCGGTGGGTGGGGTACCGGGGGAGGCGGGTGCCGGGGCAGGGGTGGTGGCCGTGGCGGACCCGCCCGGCGCGTCGCTCGCGGTCGGGGTGGGGTTGCCGGGCCGGTCGACCCGCGACACCCCGGCGATGACCGCGGCGGTGCCGAGCAGCACCACGACCACGCCGGCCGCGACGATGAACACCAGCCGGTTCGGCCGCCGGGGCGGCACCGTCGCCCGGCGTACCGGCACCGGGAGCAGCCGCGACGGCGACCCCGACCGCTCCGGCTCGGCCACCCGACGCAGCCGGTACACGCCGGGTGCCTGCGGGGCCGGCCCGGTCAGGTCGGCCACGCTCGGCGGCACGGCCGTCGACTGTTCCGGGTACGACGGCGAGGCCGCCGTCGCGGGATACGGATCGAGGTCGGGTTCGTCGGGATAGGGATCGGCACCCGCCTGGCCACTGGGGTGCGGATCTGCTTCGGGTCGGTCGGTGGGGTACAGCTCGGAGTCGGGTTGGACCGTGGGATACGAGTACGGGAAGGGCTCGGGTCCGGCGGCGGCCGGTCCGGTCCACCAGTCCTCCGGCGGCCCGGCTGGACCGTCCACCGGTTGCCGGGGCGTCGGCACGGGCGAGGCCGCGGGTGAGTAGCCCGTCGACGGGTGTCCCTGGCTGGGGTGGTACCCCTCGACCGGATGCTGTTCCGTGGCCCCGAGCTGTTCCGCGGTCGGGTGCTGTTCCAGGGTCGGGTGCTGTTCCAGGGTCGGGTGCTGTTCCACGGTGGGGTGCTGTTCCACGGTCGGGTAGGGGGAGGCGATCGGGCCGGAGTCCGCCGGGCCCGGCTCGGGCTCTGCGACCCGGCCCGGGGCAGACTCCGCCGGCCACCCCGGGTCGGTGTCCGGCCACGGGAGCTGCATCCCGGCGAACTCGTTCCCGTCCTGATCCGACCAGCCCGGATCGCTCCCGCCCGTCCCGGCGGCGAGGCTCCCGCCCGCCCCGGTCGAGCCGGTCCCGGTCAGGCCGGTCCCGCTCGTTTCGGCGGCGCCGATTCCGCTCGTCCCGGTCGAGCCGGTCCCGGTCAGGCCGGTCCCGCTCGTTTCGGCGGCGCCGATTCCGCTCGTCCCGGTCAGGTCGCCGGTCGTGCTCGTGGGTGGCGCGTCCGGGCCGGATTCGGTGCTTTCCGAGCGGGGCGGATCGGGCCACTGCGACGCGGAGAGGCCCTCGGGCGGTGAGGTGCGGGCGGCGGGCACGGTCGGACCCTGCGCGCCGACCGGCGGCGTCTCGGCGCAGACATGATCCGGATTCGCCGCCGCCCGGGCCAGCGTCGCCACCTGCGTGGCCAGCGGGTCGTCCGGAGCCAGGTACTGACGGCACAGCTCTCGTGCCAGGGACAGAGTGTCGTGCGCCTCGCCGAACAGCCCGCAGTCGCGCTGCATCGAACCGAGCCGGGCGAGCATCTTGATCCCGCTGGGATGCCCGTCGCCGTAGACCTCGCGGTGCAGTTCCCAGGCGTCCTGGAGCCGGTCGCGGGCCACCTGGCACTGGCCGCGGGCGTACTCCACGGTGGCCAGGTCGGCGTGCGCGGCGAGTACCCGCAACGACTCCGGCCCGTCCGAGGCGGTCAGCTCGATGATCACTTCCTGGTAGAGCCGCGCCGCCCGGGACCAGCTGCCCACCCGGTGCAGCACCGCCGCCAGGGTGGCGGCAGCGGCCACCGTACGCGGGTCGGAGCGACCGTGCAGCTGGCTGGCGGCGGCGTACGCGAAGGCGGCCCAGCCCCGCGCCGAGTGCGGCTCGCCGAGGGCGATCAGCACCCGCGCATGCAGGCTGGCCGCCTCGGCGAGCTCTGGTGTCGCGTTGGCGGGGCGCGGATCGGCGCCGGTCAGCGCGTCGGCGAGCAGCCGTTGGGCGCCGGCGAGATCGCCGGCGGAGACCAGGTCGTGCGCCTGATCAGTCAGTTCACCGAAGCCGGAGGGCACGCCCCATCGTGCTCATTCGACGACGATATGTACAAGACCCGCGCCGGAGTGGTTCGGTCAGGATCTGGTCAGGGCCGGTTCAGGTGATCGGCCAGCGCCTCGCTGATCTGGCGTAACTGCTCCACCTGGGCCGGGCTGAGTGGATCGAACAGGTGCCGGCGTACCCCCTCGACATGGCCGGGTGCGGCGGCGGCCAGGGTGGCGAAACCCTCCTCGGTGAGCAGGGCGAGCTGCCCGCGTCGGTCGGTCGGGCAGTCCTCCCGGCGGACCCAGCCGGCCGCCTCCAGCCGGGCCACCGCGTGCGAGAGCCGGCTGCGGGAGGAGCCGGTCGCGTCGGCCAGATCGCTCATCCGCAGTCGGCGTTCGGGCGCCTCGGAGAGGCGTACCAGGATCTCGTAGTAGGCGTGCGGCATGCCGGCGTCGCGTTGCAGTTCTCGGTCGAGGGTGTCCATCAGCGCCCGGGAGGCGGCCAGGAAGGCCCGCCAGGTGCGCTGTTCGTCCGGATCCAGCCAGCGGGTCATGACCACCATCATAGCTAGATGGTTGAACGCTCAACTAAAAGGAGCTACCGTTGCCGGCATGGGAATTCATCGACTCAACCACGCCGTCCTCTACGTCAGTGACCTCGACCGCAGCGTCGCGTTCTACCGCGACGTGCTGGGCTTCCGCCGGGTGCCGATGACCCCGGAAGGCTTCCGCGGCGCCGCCTTCCTCCAGGCGCCCGACTCCACAAACGACCACGACCTGGGTCTGTTCGAGGTCGGTGCCGGCGCGGGCAGGTCGACCGCCGGCCGGGCCACCGTCGGCCTCTATCACCTGGCCTGGGAGGTGGACACGCTCGACGAACTGGCCGCCACCGCCCAGCGGCTGGCCGAGGTGGGTGCGCTGGTCGGCACCTCCGACCACGGCACCACCAAGAGCCTCTACGGCCAGGACCCGGACGGGCTGGAATTCGAGGTGGTCTGGCTGGTGCCGGCCGACCGACTCGACGATGCGGCGCTCGCCGCCCGTCGCCGGATCGGTCGCCTCGACCTGTCCGCCGAGATCGCCCGCTACGGTGCCCAAACCCGCGGCGGCACCGGCATCTCCATCCCCGCCTAACAGCCCACGCCACCCACCCGTCTGCCGAGTTGACCAAGAGGTCTGTGTCAGTCTGAGTGCTGTTCGCTGACCAGAGGCTCTTGATCAACAGGCGATGTGGGGGACCGGTGGTGGGTCTGGGTGGGGTGTTCGGGACGCGGTTGCGGGGGTGGCTGGCGGGAGTGCTGCGCGGTGGTGGGCGGCAGCGTGGCGGGGGACGGGGAACCGTCGCGCTGGTCTGCGGTGCTGGCGACGAGGGCGTGGCCGCCGAGGCGCTGCGGGTAATCGGCGAGTACGCCGACCGGGTGCGGGGCTGCCGGCTCACCGTGCTGGTGCTGACCCACGACGCCGACGACCTGCCCACCCGGCTCGGTGCGCTGGAGGCCGGACTGCCACCCGAGGTCGCCGCGCACCTGATG
This sequence comes from Micromonospora sp. PRAS1, assembly GCF_059553435.1. Classification (NCBI taxonomy): domain Bacteria; kingdom Bacillati; phylum Actinomycetota; class Actinomycetes; order Micromonosporales; family Micromonosporaceae; genus Micromonospora; species Micromonospora sp. PRAS1. The sequence continues at coordinate 23,968 of NZ_JCANNB010000041.1, read as the reverse complement.
CCCGGCCCGCCGAGCCGGCTGCCGGTGGCGCTGCGGGCGGCCGGCGCAGCCGGGGCACCGCTGCTCAGCTATCTGTCAGTGGAGCAGGCCGTCGATCCGGTGGCGCTCTCCGCCGCCGCGACCGGGCGGCCCGCCGAGGCGCTGCTGCTCGCCGGTGCGGGCGTACCGCTTCGGCCGGCGCTGGCCGAAGCCGGCTTCCCGTTGTCGACCGAGGTGGAGTTGGCCGACACCGGCCGGCGGGTCGGCTTCGGCAGCGGCTCCGACCGCAGCCTAGAGGCGCTGAAGGAGGAGCTGTGGGCGGCCGGCCACCGGCTGCTCGACCCGTACGGCGTGCCGTTGTCGCCCGCGCCGGAGGTGGACCCGGAACCGTTGGCCCGCGCCCTGCTGGCCGAGTTGGTCGGCAACGGTCCCCGCACGGTCACCGAGTTGCGCCGGTACGCGGTCACCGCCACCGCGTACCGGGCCGTGGACGCGGTGCGGGCGCTTACCGCGTTGCTCGACACGGGGCGGGTCAGCCGCACGCCCGAGCAGGGCCGGCTCGGCGGCGACGTGCTGGTCACGGCCTTCCGATCAACTGCGTGACCACCAGCGACACGCCTCACGGCCGGCCGGTCAACTGCTTGACCACGAGCGACACGCCGGTGGCGATCACCCCGATGCTGAAGACCATCTGCACGGTGACCAGTACCCGGGCGAGTTGCCCCTGGGCGTGCACGTCGCCGTACCCGACGGTGGTCAGCGTGGTCACCGCGAAGTAGAGCGCGTCGATACGGGTGCGCAGGTCGACGAACTGGGTGGGCGCGGCCCGCGCGACTACGTAGTCGGCCAGCGCGAAGGTGAGCAGCCCGGCGACCAGGATCACGGCCAGGTGCGTCAGCGAACGGGCTTCCCCACCTGGGCCGGCGATGAGCTGCCGGCGTACCTGACCGGTCACCAGCCAGGCGACGGCCGCCGCCATCAACAGGGTGAGGGCGATGCGTACGCCCATCCGCGCGGTGTTGGGATCGACCTCGACCGGTACGACGAAGTAGGTAAGCAGGAGCAGTACGCAGGAGAGCCAGGCCCGACGAAGCCCTCGCCGACGGTCCGTTTTCGGGTTCATGTCGAAATTGTCCGGTCGGGCGGTCGGCCCAGCCGGTCGATCCTGCCCATTCGAACCGGGCGGACGGGTCAGGACGCCGAGCGGGGCGCCGGAGAACTCCGGCGCCCCGCTCGACCTCGGGACCTCACGCCCGAGACTTGTCCTGCTTCCAGGACAGCGGGCCGGGCAGATCGACGCGGTGCGCCTTGGCCCGCGAGTTCCAGGACCACCGGCCGATCCTGATGCTCCAGGACGAGAAGCCGTTCTCGGTGAAGTTCAGAACGAGTGGCCCGTACTTCTTGCGCTTGCGGAACATCAGACCCATTGTGGGCCTCCCCTCATCGCAGTCCCTGCGGGCTCGAAGATGCCCCAGGCGTCGATCCGTCAAACCCGGCCCAGTTCCGCAGTGGACGGCGTCGGTCGGTCGCGCCGGATCGGCAACCGGCGGACCACCCGAACCGGTAATCCTATTTATCAGGTAGGTTTTATGATACGACGACCGCCCTGCGGAGAGGACCATTCATGTGCCAGCCGACCTCGCGGCACCACCGCGCCGCCCGGCCCGACTCACGCTGCTCCGGAGGCGGCGATCCGACGGTGAACTCGGCATGACCGGCGTCCCGCTGCGCGACGACCTGTTCGTGCTCGACCGGGCCGTCCAGGACCTGCTCTTCCGGGCCGCCCGCACGGCGAACACCTTCACCGACGAGCCGGTCGGCGACGAACAGATCACCGCGATCCACGACCTGGTCAGGTACGGCCCGACCGCCTACAACGGACAACCGCTGCGGCTGTTGCTGGTCCGCTCGCCGCAGGCCCGCGAGCGGTTGCTGCCGTACCTGTCGAGCAGCAACCGGGCGAAGACCGCCGCCGCACCCCTGGTGGCCGTGGCCGCCGCCGACCTGGACTATCACGAACGGCTGCCGGAGCTGTACCCGCACCGCCCGCAGGCCCGCGACTGGCTGGCCGACGAGGCGCAGCGCGCCGCGCAGGCCCGGTTCAACGCCGCCCTCCAGATCGGCTACCTGCTGATCGGGGTACGCGCTGCCGGGCTGGCCGCCGGACCGATGGCCGGCTTCGACGCCGCCGGCGTGACCCGGGAGTTCTTTCCCGACGGCCGGCACGAGGCGCTGTTGGTGATCAACATCGGGCGGCCGGGGCCGCAGGCCTGGGGCGAACGGCTGCCGCGACTGCCCGCCGACGAGGTGATCCGCACGATCTGACCGACCGCGCCGCGCAGGTGATCTGGCTCAAACCCGGCGGCTCGGCGAGGAGGTGCACGGCGGCGACGGGCGCCAGGAACCCGACGGCGTTAGGAAGGGGCCCTTCCTATACACGAGGCGTTAACAGGGGGCCCTTCCTTGCAGCTGGCATCAGCGGGGTTCCCAGGCGTCGGGCAGGGTGGTCAGCCGCCGGACGTGGGCCGGCAGCCGACCGGCGACCACGTCGGCCAGGCTCACCTCGTCGACCACCCGACGCAGCGAGGCACGCACCGCGACCCAGAAGCCGGGCAGGTGCTGCGCCACCCCCTCGTACCTGGTCTCCTCCGGGCGCAGGCCCCGCACGCCGGCCAGCGGCCCCTCCACCGCGCGCAACACCGCGCCGATGGTCACCTCCCGGGGCGGTTGGGCCAGCGTGTAGCCGCCCTCGGCGCCCCGCTGGGCCCGGACGATGCCGGCCCGTCGCAGGTCGGCCAGTACCGCTTCGAGAAACTTACGCGGCATGTCCTGCTCGGTGGAGATGGTCTGGGTGGACAGCAGTGCCGGGTACGCGGCGGCGAGGCTCAGCGCCGCCCGCACCGCGTAGTCGCCACGCGCGGAGATCTGCACCCTGCCATCATGCCCAACCCGTGCCGGTCAGGGCGTCGCCGGGCCGACTGGTCACGCGTCCCGGCGGTCGCAACTGCCCGCCGAGCCGCCCTGCCGACGGTGGTCAGCCCCCGACGGCCTCGGCGGGCGGCCGGGGCCGGACGACCGGACCCGGCCGGGGATGCTCGCGAGTGGCCCGGAAGGCACCGGGACTGACGCCGACCTCGCGGGTGAAGAAGCGGCCGAAGTTGGTCGGCTCGGTGAACCCGAGCCGCCGGCCGATCCGGGCGATCGGCTCGTCGGTGGCGGCCAGCAGCCGGCTGGCCTGGAGCGCGACCCGCTCGTCCAGCACCTGCTTGGCGCTGCGCCCGGTCACCGCCAGGCAGGCCCGGGTGAGCGTACGCACCGAACAACCGAGCCGGTCGGCGTAGTCCTCGACCCGGCGGGTGTGCTGGTAGCTGAGTTCCACCTCGCGACAGAACCGGTGGAAGGTTTCCTCCTCCGGGCGCGACGCGCGGCGTCTGCCCGACGGCAGCATGCTCAGCCGCAGCAGCAGCACGGTCAGCTGGTGGCGGATCAGGCTGCGGCCGGTCGGGGTGTCCCGGTGCCGGCGAGCGTCCACGGTCAGCTGGCTGACCTCGTTGATGACGGCGTCCTCGTCCTCCCCGGCGAGCTGAGCCCAGGGCGGCACCTCGTCGACGCCGATGTCCAGGCCGCAGAGCGCCTCCGGGTGCCAGCGGACCACCGTGGCGTCCAGGTGGGGTGGTGTGCAGCGCAACACCTGCCCGGTACGCAGCCGCAGCAGCGTGCCGGGCCGGCAGGGCAGCGGGCGGAAATCCACCTCGGCGTAACCGTGACCGCCCGTGGCCAGCACGATCAACTCTCGATCCAGTAGTACCTGGCGTCGCCACCCAGCGTCCGGGGCGAGGCTGCGCAGCGTGATCGTGTCGATCCCGACGGAACCGGAGACAGCGTCGGGCAGGGCCATGGCGAGGTGACCGGAAGGGACCATCACCTGCGACGTTAGCCCGCGACCGGCCCGCACGCATCTCCTCCGACCCGCGCGTCCGCTCGTACCGCGGCTCGTTCCGACCTGCGGATCCACTCGTACCGCGGCTTGTTCCGACCCGCGCGTCCGCGCCGCCACGCGGCTTCTCCCGACCCGCGCGTCCGCTCGCTTGGCGGCTTGTTCCGACCTGGGTGTCCGCGCCGCCACGCGGCGGTGGGGTTGTCGTGGTCGGGGCGGGCCGATAGGTTACCGATCGGTAGTGATCTGGTCGCCGCGGCGCCCGAGCGGTCCGTGCCGGCGACCCCGGCTTCCGGTCGGGCGCCGACCGGCTCACGAGGGGTTTGGGCATGCACGATCTGTTCTCGGTCGACGGCAAGACCGTGCTGGTCACCGGTGGCTCACGCGGCATCGGGCTGATGATCGCCCGGGGCTTCGTCGCCGCCGGCGCACACGTGATCATCTCGTCCCGCAAGGCGGAGACCTGTGCGGCGGTGGTGGAGGAACTCTCCGCCCACGGCCGGTGCGAAGCCATCCCCGCCGACCTGGGCCACGACGAGGGGGCGCGGGGCCTGGCCGCAGCCGTACGGGACCGGATCGACCGGCTCGACGTGCTGGTCAACAACGCCGGCGTCACCTGGGGCGCGCCGCTGGAGGCGTACCCGGAGAGCGCTTTCGACAAGCTCTGGGCGATCAACGTCAAGGCGGCCTTCCGGCTGACCACCGAGCTGCTGCCCGCCCTGCGCGCCGCCGCCGGCCCGGACGACCCGGCCCGCGTGATCAACATCGGGTCCGTCGACGGCCTGCGGGTCCCGGCCATGGAGGTCTACGCCTACTCCGCCACGAAGGCGGCCCTGCACATGATGACCCGTAACCTGGCCCACCAGTTGGCCGGTGAGCAGATCACCGTGAACGCGATCGCGCCCGGTCCGTTCGAGAGCAAGATGATGGCCTTTGCGCTGGACGATCCGGGCTCCCGGGCGGCCATCGAGTCCCAGATTCCGTTGGGCCGGATCGGCCGACCGGAGGACATGGCGGGTACCGCGATCTACCTGGCCTCCCGAGCCGGCGCCTACCTCACCGGTGCCGTGATCCCCGTAGACGGCGGCCTAACCACCCACGGCTAACACCCTCCCCCTTGGCCCCACCCCTCCCCACCCCGCCCGCCCTTCCCCCGCTCGCCCTTCCCCCGCGATCTTGCACTTTGTGTCTCCGCAATTGGGGCGCAAGCCGCGTATCGCAGACCGAAAGTGCAAGATCGGCGCCTGGAGTGTCGAGCGCAGGGCGCTGGGTGGCGGTGGCGGGCTGGGCCGCGCGGAGCGGGGAGCTTCGCGCGGCCTCGTTCCGTCGCGGTCAGCGGCCGGCGAGCAGCCGGTTCACCGCCGTGTCGACGTCCAGGTGCTCGGCCTCCCGGCCGCGCGGGACGACGACGTAGGTTCGGCGCAGGAAGCGCACCAGCACGCTGCGCGGCACCTCGAACAGGGCGTTGCCGTCGGGCGACGACAGCGCCAGGGCGACGAAGTCCCCGCGCGGGGTAGCCCAGGGCCAGACCCGCACGTCACCAATGCCGGCCGGTTCGTCGAGCCCGGTGACCAGCAACTCGCGGGCGAAGGACCAACTCACCGCCTCGCCGCCAGCCGATTCGGCATGGAACAGGACATGGACCGCATACGGATCAGCAGGGTCGTATCGCAGACTGGCGCGCACCGGCAAGGCGGTTGCGTCAGGTGCGACGAGCCTTAGTGACGTCTCGACCTCTACGGTCGTCGGTCGGATGACACTCATGTACGTTCTCCCCCCGGCACCGCTGCGGAACGCGCCGTCCCGCTTTTCCCATACTCAGCCGCTAGTCCTGGCTACGCTCCGCCATACGCTGACTTCACCCAGTGGTGGGAAGGGGGTCGGAAAGGCCGCGTGAATGTGAAGATTCATGTAGGATTTCCGGTTCTGCCCAGTGCGTAGATCCCGCCCGGCATCGGGTGGCTCAGTCGTCGACTTACTCCGGTAACGTCCAGTCGGCCGTTGCAGTGACGGGCTCGCGTCACACTGGGGATGAAATGCTCGGTAAGCGATCCTCAGTGGACCTCCTGGCGATGCCAATTTCGTCGAACGTGGCGGTCCGCACAGCCGAACAGCGGGGGTACGGGGTGCCAGAGGAGCAGGGGGACCGGCGTGGTCGGTCCGTGGCCGAACGCGGCCCGTCCGGTGCCGGTCGGTCCGGTCGAACCGGACGTGGTCACGCCAGGGGGAATGGTCCCGCCGGACGGGGTAAATCCTCGGTGAGGCGAACGGGTCCGATCGAGGCGAACGACGGTGGGGCAGTCAAGGTGAATGGCAGTGCGGAGCGCGAGCGCGAGGGGGGTGGTGTCGCCGTGTCCGAGCGCCGAGACCCGGCCCGCTGGCGGCAGCGGATATCCACCACCCTCGCACTGATCCGGGCCAACCCCACCGGCCGGGTCGCCCTCAAGATCATAATAGGGGTGCTGGGCGCCATCGTGGTCTGCGTCGGCATCGTGCTCATCCCGCTACCCGGCCCCGGCTGGCTGATCGTGATCGCCGGCCTCGGCATCTGGGCGGTGGAGTTCCACTGGGCCAAGCGGCTGCTCGGCTTCACCCGCCGCCACGTCTACGGCTGGGCCAACTGGGTGAAGAGACAATCACTCGCGGTGAGGTTCCTGCTCGGCTCGGTCGGCATCGTCTTCGTCGGCGCGGTGGCCCTGTTCTCGATCAAGTACAGCCTCGGCATCGACGTGATCGCCAGCGTCCTGCGCTACCTCGCGACGCACTGACCCCGGGTTCGCGGTCCGGACGCTCGATCGGGTAGAGTCGTCCGCGCTGAGGGCGATTAGCTCAGCGGGAGAGCGCTTCGTTCACACCGAAGAGGTCACTGGTTCGATCCCAGTATCGCCCACCACATCGCAGCAGCTCAGAGGCCGGACGGGGTGTCCCGTCCGGCCTCATCGCTGCCCGTCGGCAAAGATCATGAGTCAGCTGTGAGTCGTGAGCCTCGACGAGCGGTCGGCAACGTCGGCACCCCGAGGTCAGCCAGCTTCGCCCGCAGACCGATTTCGAAGCCCTCCTCAATGCCGGCCTCGCGGGCGAGTCGGACGCCCGGGTCGGTGACACCGTCCACCTTGGCCACCCCGGCGGCGACATACGTGCTGCCGGCCGAGCGACACGGCGGCAAGCACCCGCTCCTACGCTCGACGGCACCGGGCGGCGCTGCCGCCAACTCGCAACGAAGCGCGGCGAGCAACTCGGCGCGTAGCCCCTGCATCTGCGCGCTGAGGTGCTCGCGCACTCGCCGCTCGGCGCGGTGCACGAAGTAGGTCACGGCCCAGCTGACTCCGCTGACGGTCGCCACCGCCGCGAGGAGCGCGTAGACGCCGGCCGAGATGTTGATGGCGTGCGAGCGGTGCTCGAACGCGCCGATGGTGGCGATCATGCTGACGGTGGCGGCCGCGGTGGTGAAGCACACGAGCTCCGTGCTGCCAGACGGCCTGGCCTGGTCTTTTCCCCACGAGCTTTCCATCGACGCAGTTTCACCTACGGAGCGGTAGGTGACGCAACGGCAACGGGTCGTTAATTGCACATGGTGAACTTTGCGCGATCAGCAGTTAACACGGCGTTCACCGTCCAGTGTCGAAGTCCGACGATCCAGTGTCGAACTTCGACGAACGGCCGACCTCACGCCCGCCGATAGACGACCCGATACCGGTGCGCCGGATACAGATCCTGCAAACCGTCCGCATGGATCACCACCAGCAACGGCACCCCCTCAGGCACCTGGTACGTGTCGCGCTCCGCCGGCGTCGGCTGCCGCGCCGCCATCTGATCCGTCGCGTCCACCTCGACCAGCTCCGGTTCTACGTGCTCGCGCACCACCACTCCGTAGCCCCGGACCGCGATGGCCAGACCCTCCTGCCGTAACTGCATCAGCGCAGCCCGAGCCGTCTTGCTCGCCACGCCATAAGTTTGCGCCAGCGTCGCCTCGGACGGCAGCCGCGCACCCGGGCCGAGCTGCCCGGACGTGATCTGGGCACGCAGGATCTCGGCCAGCTCTGCGTAGCCGACCGCGTCCTGTCCGGGGTAGATCACGCACGCAGGCTAGGTGTCACATCACACGTGACAGGTGAGCTAGCTTGGTAGCCCAATCCTGCACCCAGCCCCCGGTGCTACGGAGCTGACCGCTTCGTCCTCGGGTAGCGAGGTCACACGCCCAGCGCCACCCACGGCCCCGGAGTGCTCGACGCGTACCCGCGCAGCTCGTCCAACTCGGACGACGCGTACCCGCCGGGTACCACCCGCAGCAGATCCGACACCGCCAGGCTGACCGTGTGCACCGGCGTCGGCAGCGCCCGCACCGCCTCCAAGGCGTGCGTCACGCCGTCGGTCACATCACCGCGCCGCACCAGGGACGTCGCGTAGTAGACCTGTGCCTCCCTCCACCAGGATGGCGTCGCCCTGAGCGCCGGCTCGGCCTGCTGCCACGCCCGGTCCGCAGCGTCCGCCGGTCCGATGCGGCACTCCAGGTAGTTGCCGAACGCTGCGGTTCGCACCGCCGCGGCGTCGCCGCCGGCGGGCAGGCGGTCGACGACGTCCCACATCCGGCCCAGGGATCGCCGGCCGGCGGTCAGGTCGCCGGTGAGCGCGTGGATGTGCAGCAGCGCCGAGTGTGCCTCCAGCGTGCCCGGGGTGGGCTTCGACGTCAGCGCCAGCGCATGCTCGGCCTCGCCGGTCACCTCCCGGACGGTGTACCCCTCGAACAGGGCCCGCGAGGCGGTCCGGGCCCGCACGTACGCCTCCACCGCCACGTCGCCAGAGCGCTGAGCCAGCAGGGCCGACGTGCGGTACCAGCCGTGCGCGGTGGGCAGATCAGCTTGGTTTCCGCGCCACAGTCCATAGAGCTGCCCGAGCTGGGCGGCGGCCCGCAGACGATCCGGCGTCGCGCCGACCGCCACCAGCCGATGACGGACCCGCGCCAGCTGCACCAGCAACGCCGACCCCACCTCCGGGGTCGGATTCGACGCCAGCTGCCGGGAGTAGTCGGCCACCACCGCATCCCAGTCTTCCGGCTCGTCGACCGCCTCCAGCAAGCCGGTGCGGATCAGGTCGGCCACCGCAGCGGCGCCGGCGAGGCCGGCGACGCCCGTGGCCGCGGTGACGGTGGTGAGTAGAGCACGTCGTCGCATGGGAGGGTCCTCTCCATCGAGATCGAGCACGGTGGCCAGCAGCGGGGTAGTGCCGAGCGCCTCATCTGCGGCGGTGGCCAGCTCCGGAGTGGCGCGGCGGCGGCCCGTCTCGATATGGCATAGCAGAGCCTTGCTGTAGTGGGTGCGCTCGGCGAGCGCCGCGAGGCTGATCCCCGCGGCTGTCCTCAGTGATTGCAGCACCTGTCCGAACTCGTCGGCCATCTCGACGCCCATCTGTATACGGATGTATCCGCGCCATGTCTCCCCACCGACCGTAAGCAGGCCGATGCTCTGGGGCAAGGGTCGCGGCGGTCAGGTCCCCCGTCCTGGTGCGACCCCGGCGGCGGCGATGCGCCTTTCGGTCACGCGCCATCAGCATCGCCGCCGCTGCCACATACGCGAGGAGGCACCGATGATGCTCGTTCGATGGGCTCGGCGCTGGATCCGCCGACAACCCACCACGACGGCCCCGGGCCGCGCCGCGCAGCCCACCCCCAGCCGCCAGGCACTCACCCGGCACCGGCACTTGGCCGACGCCCACCACCGCGCCGGCGGGTGGCGCTACGACGGGTGGACGGTGCGGTGAGCAAGCGGGATCGGGACGACGCGCCGAAGGTCGGGCCGGCCATCCAGGCCGCCGAGCACGAGGCCGCCAAGCAGCGCATCCTGGCCCAGGCGGAGGCCGAGCGCACACCGCTCGACGACACCACCCGGGTCGTCCCTGACCGGCGGCGCCGCCGTGACCAGTCCTGACAGCCCGCCAGGCCGGCGGGTCGCCTACTGGCGGACCCGGCGGCACATGTCGCAGCAGGTGTTCGCCGACCGGCTCGGCAAGTCGAAGAGCTGGGTAGACAAGATCGAACGTGGCGTGCGTCGGCTCGACAAGGTCTCCGTCCTCCGCGCGATCGCTGACGTGCTCCACATCGACGTCGCGCAGCTCACCGGCAGCGTCGCAGTCGATGACGAGCCGACCGACGTGACGGTGAGGGCTGAGATCACCGAGCTGGAAGCCGCTCTGGCTCGCTACGACACGGTCATCACCTCCAGCGACCGGCTACCCGACCTGTCACCGGATCAGCTGGCGAAGAACATCCGGCACGCCTGGCTCACCCTGGAGTACGGCCGGTACGAGCAGCTGCTGGCCGCCCTGCCGCGCCTCATCGCCGAGGGTGAGCGGCGCCGCCGCGACCACAGCGACGGCCAGATCTCCGGCCTGCTCGGCCAGACGTACCAGATCACCGCCGCTCTCCTGCGGAAGATCGGGGAGGCGCAGTTGGCGTGGGTGGCCGCCGACCGGGCCATGACGCTCAGCGAGGCCGCCGGTGATCCGCTGCTGGCCACCCGCGCCGTCGTGCCGCTCGCCGCGGTCGTTCGTGACCTCGGTCAGCGGCGCCGCGCGGTCGAGCTGTGCCTGGTCGTCGCGCACCAGGCCCCGGACAGGTCCTTCAGCTGCGCCGAGCAGCTGTCGGTATACGGCGCCCTGCTCATCGAGGCCGCGCTGGCGGCCGCGCAGATCGGCGACGAAGCGACGGCGGCCGAGCTGGTCGACGAGGCCGCCGAGGCCGCCAAGCACGTCGACGGGAATCACCTTTGGACGCAGTTCGGGCCGGCGGCTGTCGCTACGGCCCGGGTCGCCACTGCCGTCGAGCTCGGCGAGGCAGCCGCGGCGGTCGCCGCGCACGTCGACGCGACGGCGCGGCCCGGCTACCAGCGGATGCCGCCGGCGTGCCGAGCGCACCACCTGGTCACCGCAGCACGCGGCTACGCACACGCCGGCGACGTGACGGCCGCCGGGCACTGGCTGCTGGAGGCGGCGTCGATCGCGCCGGCGGAGGTACGGATGCGGCCCGTCGCCCGGGAGGCGCTGCGGACGGTGATCCGCCGCTCGCAGCGGCCCGACCCGCTGTTGGTGCAGTTGGCCGAGTCGATCGGTGTGGACGTGGCCGGCGACAGGGAGAGCAGGAGGACAGGATGAAGCTCGGCGAGCTGAGGTCGGTCGACGACGTCGTGCGGGAGCTGGTGTCGCTCGTCGCGTCACCGGGCGAGGCCGACGACGAGCTGCATGCCAGGGTCCGGGCGCTGGTCGAGCGGGCCCAGCGGATTCCGCGTGCGGTGCGGGGCCAGGAGCTGCGGGCATACCGTCACGAGCTGCGGCGGATGCGGATCGAGCAGACGATGACGGCGCGGCAGGTGGCCGCTGAGCTGGGCTGGTGCGCGTCGAAGATCTGGCGGATCGAGCAGGGGTCGGCGGGCATCCGCGAATCCGATATGCGGCAGCTCGCGGAGCTGTACGGGGCGGATGCGGCGACGGTGGATCGGTTGGTGCGGGAGTCGCGGGCGGGGTGGCGGGTGGGCGGCCGGCGTCGCCGCGGCGGCCGGCGGGCTGCGGGCTCGGGGCAGCGGTGATGGCGGGTCGGCGCAGCGTCAGGTGGCGGGCCATGGTGGCCGTGGTCGCTGTGGGCGCGTACGCGATCGGCCCCGCCGGCCCGCCCGCACCGAGGCCGGCGCTGGCCCCGGCCGCCGATGACCGGCCGGCATGCCAGGCCGTCCAGCGCCTCAACGACTTCGCGGACCCGCCGACGATTCGCGGGGCTGGCATCCAGGCGGCGACCGCCGCCGACCCGGGCATTGCTGCCGCCGGTCAGCGCCTGGTGGACGCGGCGGACTGGATGATGCACGACCCGGGCATGAGCGCGAACGTGGTGGTGGCGGCGGCGCGGATGCGGGTGGTGGCGGCGTGCGCGGCGCGGTTTGAAGGTGGCCCGGGTCCCGCGTAGTCCGGGACGACGAAACGCCCCCCACCCGGCTGGTTGCCCGGGTGGGGGGCGTCGTTGTTGGGCGGTCGACACCAAACCGCCAAACCTCGTGTTGATTTCATTCGCCACGTGTTGTAGCGTTTCGGCCGTCGGCAGGAAGGAGCCGAGATGACCACCCCCACAAGCCTGGCGGACCTGGGCGCACGGCTCACCGCCGTCACCCACCTCACCAGCCACACCGGCCGGGCCAGGGCCATGCTCGACCTCCAGGCCGAGATCACCGAGGCGCTGTCCGCCGGAATCGACGAAGCGGTCGTCGCCTCCGTCGGCGAGATCGGCCGCGAACAGACCGCCAGCAGGCTCGGGCTGAGCCCGGGCTGGGTCGGTCAGCGCATCACTGCCCACAACCGCCGGACCGGCCGCCCCGGTCGCCCCGGCCGCAGACCTAGACAACCCAGCTAGCTACCAAGTTGCTCCCAAGCTAGGAGCAACACCCTTCACGAAGTCGGGCCCGGACGCGGTGATCCTACCCACCGGCCGAGCCCTTGATCAGGAGCGAGGTCCTGACCCGTGCACATCATCGCGCACGCGCGCCCTGCTGCGCGCACCGCCCCGACCCGGCGCCTCATCGCCAGCTACGTCGGCACCGTCGCTGGCCTCCGCGCCGCGCTCGCCGCCGCCACCCAGGCCCGGCCCACCGTCGGTGGTGCCCTGTGAGCCAGTACGTGAAAGCCGCCCTGCTCGCGACCAAAGGCCTCGGGAAGAACGAACGCGCCGTCGCCGTGGCGATCGCCGCCCACATGAACAAGGCCGGCGACGCCTGGCCCAGCGTGGCCACCATCGCCGAGTACGCCGACTGCTCCGAGCGCACCGTCCAACGGGCCATCGCCAAGCTGATCAACCTCGGCCGCATCGTCTGGCGGCACGTCTCCGGCATCGCCACCCGCGTCTACCGGCTCGTCAGCGCAGCCGTCGAGGGGGTGACGTCCACGGGCCCGGGGGTGACAAACGGAAGCTCCGGGGTGCCACATCAGGCCGCTGGGGGTGACAGCCAGGGTGACACCCGAAGTGGTGAAGAGAGTTTGAAGGAGAAGCCGCGCGCAAGCGCGCGGGACTGGCGTCGCTTCATCCCGAAGACCAAGGCCCGGCCGCCGTACCCCGAGCGGCGCGGCGCGGCCCTGCCGCCCCCGCCCGGCGTGGACCGCTGCGCGAAGCCGGGACACGTCGGCCAGCCCGTGGTCGGGTGCATCCCGTGCCGGTCGGAGTCCCTCGCGGGAGGTGTGCGATGAGGCTGCTGAACCGCACCCCGAAGCTCACCCCGGCCGAGGCCGCCGAGCTGCGCCGCATCGAACTCGCCGCCCAGATCGAGCACGAGCGCCAGGTCGACCAGCTGCGCCGCGAGCAGGAGGCCGCCGACCGGGCCGAGCAGCGCCGCGCAGCCCGCGACCGGGCCCGCGAGGAGGAACGCCGCCGCAAGGCCAAGACGAAGGCCCGGGCGCGCCGCCGCGCCCAGCTGCACCGCATCGCCGAGCAGGCCCGCACCGTCGGCCCGCTGCTCGTCGTCAACGCGGTCACCGTCGGCGGGCAGCTCGCCTACGTGTACGACGAGACCCCGGCCAGCTGGGGCGTGCCGGCGCGGATCGCGATCGCCGTCGGGGTGGCCACCGCCGCCGAGTCGGTGGCGCTGTACGTGGGCTGGCACGCCCACGACGCCCTGCTCCAGCAGGCGTACACCACGGCGGCGCGGCTACGGCGCGCGTCGTACGGGATCGCTGCGGTGATGGCCGCGGTGAACTACTCGCACTTCGCCGGCGACGGCTTGGAGCCGACCGCGCTCGCGGTGATCCTCGGCGTCCTGTCCAGCCTGTCCCCGTGGCTCTGGGGTCTGCACACCCGGCGGGCTCAGCACGTGCAGCTGCGCGCCGAGAACCTCGTTGACGAGCCCGGCGCACAGTTCGGCCCGGCGCGCCGGCGCGCGTTCCCGATCCGTTCGTGGGCGGCTCGCCGCTGGAGCATCGACCACAACGTCCGGGATCCGAAGGAGGCGTGGGAGGGGTACCGGGCTCACCGGGAGGCGCAGCGCGCCGCCGCGCCGCACGGCCGGATCCGGGCCGCGTGGGCGGCTCTGCGCGGACGCACCGGTGAGCCGACTCAGGCCGTGAGCCCGGACGACCCCGAGATCCAGCAGTGCGCCGAGACGCGGGAGCAGATGGCCACCGCCCGGCGGCGGATCCTGGGCCGCACCAGCTGGCTCGGGCTCGGCCTGTGGCCCCGCAAGGCCCAGCGCGACGAGGACCCGGCCGCCGACGCCGACGCTGGTCAGGACGACGATGAGTCGGATCCTGATCCCGAGTCAGAGACCAAGTCGGGTCCAGAGCCGGAGCCCGAGGGTCTGCTCAGCCGGACCGACGTGCGGCGACTCGAAGAGGCGTACGAAGAGCTGACCCGGGGCGGCAAGCCACGGCCGAAGGGCGAGGTACTCGGCGCCCGCGCCGGATGCAGCAAAGCCACCGCGAACCGTTGGATGCGGATCCACCGGCCTCAGGCTCAGGACCCGGGCTCGGATCCGGCTCAGAAGTAGATAGCCCCGGGGCGCGGCTCACGCCTGGCAGCCGGCCGCGCCCCGGGATCCCACCTCCGAAAGGCAGGACTCACCATGATGCCCCACGCCCAGAGCCCGGCACGCCGCTGCCGGCTCCACATCTTCGACGGCCAGTACGAGGTGCTGCACCGTGAGCGCCACCTCGTCACCCTCGACCTCGACGCGCCCGGGATCGACATCACGCTCGACCAGTACCTCCAGCAGCTCACCCGGGCGGCCCGCGCCGCGAATGAGCCGATGGACAGCCCGCGCCTGGAGGTCCGCTGCGCCGACACCGGCGAGCTGCTCGTCAACCGGTCGGGAGCGTGACCGTGTACCTGCTCGCTCCGTCCCCGAGCCCGTCGCCGGCGCCGGCCGCTACGGAAGCGGCTGCGGCGGCCGCCGACGCCGCGCTGTCCCCGACCGGCGTCGCGGTGCTGCTGCTCCTCGCCCTGGTCGTCGACTACATGTCCGTCGGCCCCAACAGCCTGCGCGACCGGCTGGCGTTCTTCATGGCCGTCACCGCGATCCGCGAGGGCTTCGACGAGAGTCCGCTCGACGAGTGGACCGTCGAGCAGCTCCGCAGCATCATCCAGCAGCTACTCGACGCCACCGGCGGCGCGTACATCGCCGGGGCGAGCATCAACCTGATCATCGGGGCGCTGGTGGGCCTGCTGTGGATCTACGTGATCGGCTGCATCTTGCCGGTGAAGTTCGGCAAGCGGTTGGGCCGGTTCGCGACCCTGTCTTTTCCGACGTCTGGCCTGCACCGGCTCAACGCTCCGCTGTGGGCGGCCGCGGTGCCGCTGGGCCTGATGTCCGATCTGCCCGACGGTGTGGTCGGCACCGTCACCCGGACCCTTCTCGATGTTGTGACCGCGCTGGTGGCTCCGCTGCCGGCCTGGCTGTTCGGAGCTGTCTGATGTTGATCGTTGCTGCTGCTGAGTCGTCCCGGGGTTGGGGCGGACCGATTGGGATGCTCGTCGCGATCGTGGTGTTCGTTGTGATCGTCGGGGTGATCGAGAACCTGCCCGGCCGGAAGAGCCCCTCCCCCGAGGGGGATGCCCACCCCGATGGTGGTGTCAAATCGCAGGTCACGGCGGTGTCTGACACCGATGACACCGGCGATGACACCCCGTGGTGGGGAAGCATTCGGGTGATCGGCGGACGCCGGGTGCGGGTCGCTGGCCCGCCGGTCGACGCCGTCGAGGACGAGGGCCTGGACGTCGACGAGGAGGAGCTGACGATCGAGGAGGAGGCGGCCATGCTGGAGGCGGCCGGCGTCGCGTACATGGAGATCGTGCGGCGGCTGATGGACGGCTGGCGGGTGTCGGAGGCCACGGCGAAGCGGGCGATCCGAGCCGCCCGGGCGGCCCGGGTCGGGTAGGTCCGGAGACGACGACGCCCCCGCCGGCTCAGGCCGGCGGGGGCGCCTCCACCCGAAACCTTAAGGTTCATCCTTGACGCGCCGCTGGCAAAACCTTAAGGTTTCGGGTGTGAGCAGCAAAGAGGTTGGAATCGAAGAGGCCCGGAAGAGGCTCGGCGAAATGGTCACCGGCGTCCAGCAGGGGCCCGACATCATCATCACCCGAAACGGCAAGCCCGCCGCCCGCCTGACCCGCATGGAGGACACCGTGACCGCACCCGCCACCAGCCAGGCCCAGCAGGCCGGCGAAATCATCAAGCTGACCCTCAGCGAGGTCCAGCAGATGATGGACATGTCCTCGCGCACCGTCGACACCGCCAGCAGCCTCGCCCGCCAGGGCAGCATCACCGAGGCGACCTACCACGCAGCCGCTGTCCGCGCCGCCGAGACGCGCGTCTGGGCCGACCTCGCCGGCCGCCTCGACCTCACCGCCGACGACGTCGCGAACCCGCCAACCGATCTCACTGCCGACGAGGCGGAGCACATCATCGCGACGGCCCGCTTCCACGTCGGCGTGCTACGCCACCAGACCGAGCAGCCCCCCACCATCGACGTGCACGACCATGTGGCCCTCGGCGCGGCAGTCCTCACCCTGACGCGTCGCGCCGCGGCCCTGCGCCTGATCGCCGTTGTCGAGTCGATCCTCGCTGGCTGAGACCGATGGACAAGCTGACCGCACTCCGGATCTACAGCACCGTCTACCTCGCCAAGGCCACCCAGCTGGCCACCTCCCGCATCGCCCGGGAGTGGATGGAGAGCATCGACTTCCGGACGGCCACCCGGGACGAGCTGGAGCAGCACGCCGAGCAGGCCGCCGCCTGGGCCAGCATCGGGATGCTGCCCGCCGAGGCGGCACCGCTGATCGAGTCCGGGATGACCCCGGAGATGGTCACCGCCACCGACCCGACCACGGACGCAGAGCGGATGGAACGCCTCGCGGACCGGATCCAGCTGCTCGACTGAGACGACGAAACGCCCCACCCGAAGCCGGGTGGGGCGTTTCTCATCGTGGCGGGGCGACAGGGCCAGCTCCTAGGTCTGCTGGAACCCGCCGGCACTACGGCCGCGTGGCCGGGGCCGGTCTACCCACTCCTGCGCGTCGCCCCTAAATGGGAGCCTGGTCGGTCCCGATGGTCGCGATCCACCGGCACCGCGCCGACGATCCTACTTGGCGCCACCGACCAGACTCGGCGTACCCGACTCGCCGGCACCAACGGACACGAGCGACGTCAGCACCGACAGCACCGCAGCGCCGGCCGCCACGCCACCGGCCGCCACCCAGTCCGCCTGCCAGGCGGAAAAGACGACGTCTCCGCCCCAGTAGAGCAGCAACGCCTGCGCCGACGACTTGACCGCGCGCTCGGCGGTGGCCTTCCAGAACTTGCTGGTGAACATGGCAGTACCTCCCTGGGTACGGTCTCGGTATGCAGCGGTACAGGTGGACCCCCGACGGCATCGCCGAGGTCCCCGAGCCATGCCCAGACGGACACGACACCACCACCCCCGCCTGGGGGCAGTGCACACGATGCGGCGCACCGGGCCGACAGTGGCGCTGCCAGACCGCCGGCTGCGGCAAGACCACCCAGCACCAGCACCAGTGCGCGTAGCGGCTACCGCCGGCCCGCCGGCTCCTGGTCTTGAGCGCGGTGCAGCAGCACACACCGCCAGATCACCTGCCCGACCAGCCATGCCAGCAGCAGCAGAGTGATGACGTCCCGGCCCGGATAGTCAGGAAACAGCCGAGCCGCCACGATCAGCGCGAACAACGCGCCCAAGTTGGCCGTGAACTCCATCAGGTGCCGCCCGACGGCGTTGCGGCGCCAGTCTCCGGCCGTCAGCCACTGGTAGGCGACCACGAAGTACAAGCAGGCCAACCCTCCCAGGCTGGCCAGCACCGTCGCCGCGTGTCTCATCATCTCGACCCCCGTAGTGCTCGCATGATCGTCGGGCCGAAGTGGTTCTCTCTCCGCAACTCGTCGACGCGGCTCGCGACGTTCTCCACCGTCTCGGTGTCCGCGTGCGCGGCCGCCAGGGATTCCCGTGCCTGCTCCAGCCGGCGGCGTGCGGCGAGGGTTTCCGGTGACGGCCGCCGCCGTCGTCTACTCCACCACGGCATCGCCGCCCGCCTCCCTCGCCAGGGACTGGAGCACCTGCACCGACATGTCGCCCTGACCGAGCAGCCGGCTCACCTGAGCACTCCGTACCCGCAGCTCGTCGTCGCGAGTCCTGAGCGTCGCCTCCAGCGCGGCAATGCGCTCTTTCAGGTCACCGACGCGGTCCTCGTGCGCCGATCGCGGGAGCAGCCGGCCCAGCAGGATCAGCACCACGACCAGGGACAGCAGGCCGACTGGGCCGCCCTGGGCTACGAGAGCCGCGAGAGGCGCATCCAGCACCGCCGCCTACGCCTGCGGTGCGGCGAGCCGCTCACCGATCAGCCGGACGACCTCGGCGGCGTCCAGCTCGCCCGAGTTGCCCTGCCGGACCAGCTCGGCCAGCTCGGCGTCGCGCTGCACCTCGGCAGCGGCGACAGCGGCCAGCTCGGCGCGGGTCCGCTCGCCCTGCTCCCGGATCGTCGCGAGCACCTGCTCCTGGCTGCCGCCGGTCACCGCCCGCAGGATCGCCTCATCCCGCAGTTTCGCGTCGGCCAGCTCAGCGAGCATCCGATTGCGGGACTGGAGCACGTAGTAGTTGGTGGAGGTCAGGACGCCCTCGACGGTGGTGGTCTTCGCGCTGTACTTGACCTCGCCGTCGGTGCGGAGCGTGACCTTGTCGGTGAGCTTCATGCTGTCCTCCTTGGGGGTGGTGGGTGTCGGCTTCGGGCCGGCGAGCAGGTCGGGGAGCTCCTGGCGCATCCATTTGGCCAGCCGGTCGCCGGGGCACGACGTCGCGTACTTGTGCCCGGCCGGCCACACGCCGCGGTGCGGGATGACCGCCAGGGTCTTGCCGGTACGCCGCCGGGCCTCGATCACAAACGCCACGAATGCGTCGAGGTCCTCGCGCGCCGGCAGGGCGTCGTTGTAGTCGCCGCCGAACACGACCTGCAACCTGCTGTTGTCGTGGTCGCCGGCCGGGTGGCGGGTCCAGCCGCGCAGCTCGGTGACTCGGCCGCCCGCGATCCCGAACGAGTAGCCGATGTCGGCCAGCCGGCTACCAGGCGGGCGCCCCTTGGTCTGCCAGTGGTGGATGGCCGCCCAGGAGGAGAAATTGCCGCCGGTGTGGTGGCCGGTGATGCCGGTCCATGAATCGATGCTGCGGTGGCTGATGCTGGCCGGGACCGAGGGTAGACCCGCCTTGGCGCGACTGATGATGTCCATGCTGCTCCCATGCGAGGTCGGCCGAGCCACGCTGCAGGTGTCGGCTGGTGAGTGGTGGAAGAGAGGGGCGCCCGGCAGTGGTCAGCCGGCGGCGCGCAGCACCTCGGGCAGCCACACCAGACGCATTACGCCTCCGGTGGGTAGATCACGTTGTGCTCGATCACCTGCTCGGTGCCGGACACCTCGATCGGTGCCTGCGTCAGGTCAGCGTCCACCCGCAGGCTGTTGCCCAGCACGAGGTTGTAGCCGGCGTCCCCGTCGCCCGTGAGCCGAATCAGCGCCCGGGTCTCATCGGCGTTCGGCGAGCTGGTCACCCGGTTGTTCGCGACGATGTTCTCCCGCGTACCGAACTCGAGGTGGATTCCGATCGCGCCGCCATCCACCTCACCGTCGATGCCGACCGCCGTCACCGTGTTTCCGACGATGCTGTGCCCCGACCCGGTCGCGAACACCGAATGCCCCGGGGACCCGTCGAACACACACGCCTGCACGGTGACGTTGTTGCAGTCCTGGATGCGCAGATGCCCGCCAGTTCGCGTCAGCGGATGCGCATTCACAAACGTGCACTCGCTGATCATGTTCAGGCCCGAAAGGATCAGCACGGCGAACGGGTCGGAGCCGCCGATCGGGGGAGTAAGGCCGCCCATGTATTCGATGCTCGACCGGGAGAGCCAGTTTTCGTCCGAGCCGTCGATGAGCACTGCGCCGCCCTTACCGGGCGATTGCAGCGTCTGCGTGATCTCGCAGTCGACGACCCGGTTGTGGTGCCCGTAGGTGTCGTTGACGGTGATGTTGCCCAGAACTAGCCCCCAGTCATAGGGGTTGACCAGGCGTAGCCGTTCGAAACTGCACTGGACCGCGCCGGCGGCGAGGATGCAGCCGCCAGCGGTCTGCTGATCACACCGGCCGTCTACCGTCAGATCGGATATCCGGGCGGCGATGATCCCGTCCGGCGACTCCGTCACGAACCGGATCACATAGTCATCCAGGCCAGGTGCCGCCTGGATGACCGTTTCGCGGCCGAGCCCGCGGATCGTCACGGCCGCCGGCACGATGACCGGCGCCGAGCAGATGAACTGGCCTCGGGAGAGCAGCACCTCCACGCCGGAGTCGACGGCCGCCTGGAGCTGCACCTGGTCGTCCACTCCGGTGCAGACCCAGTTGGCCCGCGCTTTCTCCGTCGGCGACGCACCGGACGCGGCGACGTACACCACGCCGGGACCGCCAACTGCCGGAGTGTCCGGGCCGCCGCCGTGCGCGGCCTCATCGGCGATGTGCGCGGCCAGCCGCGCCGCGGTGTCCGTCGGCGTCACCAGCACCCGCGGCCCGCCGTCAGCCGACGCCCACAGCTGCGTCTCGCGGCTCTGGAACTGGTCGACCTGCCCCGGCGCCCGGTCGTCGGTGCCGTCCGACGACCGGAGGGAGGTGACCGGCACTCCGCCCGCATCCCGCAGCTCAGTGACCTGCGTACCCTCCACGCGTTCCCGCCAGAAGTTGACGGTGGCGCCGCGTCGCAGTTGCGCCAGGAACTCGACCTCGTCGGCGGTGGCTGTGCTGAACACCCAGTCGGCGATCCCGCCGCCGTACCAATACCACTCCACGACCGCTCCCTTATGCGACAGGCCAGGTCATCGTCGCGAACACGACGGACGTGTTGGCGGGAATCGAGTTCACGCCGGGATTGATGACCACCGAGCCGTCGGTGGCCACGGCGACCGTCGCCGCACCGTCGCGCTCGATGGCCGCACTCTGGATGAGGAAAGGCGGCCGAAACCCTGGGGGGATCGAGCCGACGTTGTACGCCGTCGACGCCGACATGATCGCGCTGCGGCGGACCGTCAGCTGGAAGAACACCCATCCGTTGCGCAGGTACAGCGCGTTGTGGCTAGGCGTCCACGAGACGCCGCCTGCCCCGAAGGTGGAGACGTCCATAGCGGACCGCCCCGAGTCCTCTGCCGCCCGTACCCACGTCGTCCCGGTCGAGATCCAGCTCCGGCCGACAGCGCCGTCGACCTCCCAGATTTGCAGTCCGCGCTCGTGCGGCGGCCTGGTCGTCCGCGTGCATACGATCTGCCCGCTGTCACCGACGTACCAGCAGGTGGGGGTGATCGTTGCTGTGGCGATCGTTCCGCCCGGCGGCACCGACACCTGAGACAGGGGCAGCTCGAACACGCCCGTCCCGCGCTGCCGTACCGCCGGCGGCAGCCCCGACCCGGGCACACCCTCCCTGACCGCGAGAGCGGCCTCCATGGATGACCACGTCAGCCGCAGCACGGCATGGTCGTGGCGCGTCGCCCCAGAGTCGTTGCTGCCGACGCCACTGATCACCGCGTCCTCGTCGGTCACCTCGTAGTGGCCGCCGAGGAGCCGGATCTTGGTGCCCTCGCGTAGCAGCAGCTGCCCGCCCGACCGGTACACCGGCGCCGGGTCGGTCGGCTGTCCAGACACACCGGACGGCCCGTACCAGCCGATGCCCGCCGCGTACTCGGCGTCGGTGACCGCGCCGTCGTTGTGCTCGCCGCTCGGATACCACAGTTCCGCCACCACGCGCCTCCTTAGATCGCTTCGAGTCGGGCCAGCTGCCGGGCCAGATCGCGGGACGTGCGCAGCCAGCCCGGGTCGCGGGCCAGGGATTGGGTGCCGATCATCGCGGTCAGCACCGCACCCGATCTCGGTGTCGCCTGGAGGTGCGCGGCTCGCACCGTTTCCGTCAGCAGCAGCCCGGGGAAGGGCTCGACGCCGGCCCGGTCGCCGAGCTGGTAGTGCTGCCCGTACCGCTGATCGGGGGTGTCGACCGTGACCGTGGCCAGCCGTGCGCCGGCTGCCCCCTCAGTCAGCCGTTCGTCGCCGGCCTGCCGCAGCGTGTCGTCGTCATCGCTGTCGCGCCTGTCGACGAGGTCCTCGATGCGCCAGCCCGCGGCCTCGGCGGCAGCGTCGCGCCGCTCGATCAGCCTGCGGGCCAATCCTTCGCCCTGCGCGGCGACGAGGGCCGCTGTGACTCGGGGGATCTCCGTCTCGTAGGTGACCGATCGGAGATTGCCGAGCCCGCGTGAGAATCGGACCTGCCCGGACAGGTCCCGGGTCGCGTACACCTCGAACGTGATCGCCGCCGGCGACGCGACCGTTCGATATCCGACTGTCTCGCCGGCGGCGATCACCGCGGCGCGCAGCTCGTCGCCGAGCGGCTGGAATCGCGACTCGACCCGGATGGTCGGACCGACCGCCGGGTCGGCGGCCATCACCAGATGCGGCACCCGCCGCGAAGCGATCGCACCGGGGCCGGCGTTGACGTTGACCAGCGCCCGGATGACCGTGGACGCCTGTCCGGTGGCCACGTAGTGGGTGCTGCTGGCCAGGTGCTGGTTAGCCCAGGTCCGAGCCGGGTCGGCGTAGACCCGCCTGCCCACCGCCAGCGCCAGGTCATCGGACCAGTGGAAGGTGACCGTGCCGGGCCCGTCCATGGACCACTGGTACGCGCCATGCGGCCGCTCCACCGGCCCGGCAAGGAACGTCCGCCCGTCATGGATGAGCACCGCACGCCGGCCCGGCAACGCGAGCTCGCCCATCAGCTGCGGCAGCGCCGGGCAGGTGGCCTGCCCGTGACCCGGCTCCAGGTGGCGGGCCACCGCATCGAGCGATGTCCACGGGATCGGGTCCGTGGTCGGCCGCAGATCCCGATCCGTCAAATACAGCGTAGGCAGCATGATCAGGCCGTCTGGTAGAGGGGACGGTAGGTGAGCTCCACCGCCGCGGCACCCGCCGCAGCATCGGCGGTGAAGGTGATCCGGTTGCGGCCGCGTGCCAGGCCCCACAGCTCGCCGGTGACCGCACCGGTCCACACCTCGCCCAGTGGTCCACGGATCCGCGTCGGATCGGTCTGGATCGTCACCTCGGCGCCGGCGCCGAGCGGACCACCACCGGCCCAATCCGGGTCCAGGATCCACTGCTGGCCGGTGCGGTGGTTGATGGCGGTCAGCCTGTCCATCGGCCCGGTGATCGTCCAACTCGGCCAGGCCGTCGACTCACCCGGATTGACGATCTCCGTGTCACCCAGCACCCGGCTCGACGACACGGTCATGAACGGGTTGAGGAACGGGCGCTGGGTGCCGACCTCGCGGCGAATCGGCGGGATGCTCGGCCCCCGCCACCACGGCCTCGGCGCGAGCAGCGTCAACGCCGACGCGATGTCCCAGTCCCAGCCCTGCTCGGCCAGGCCCTCCCACCCGCCCATGTACACGGCCTCAATGTCCCGCCACGACCCGTCAGGTTGGGTCACCCGCAGCACACCCGGCCCGAGCTCCGTTGTTTGGGTGATCGCGTCGCCCAGGTCCCGCCAGCGGGTGATCATGTCCATGTGGTTGGCGCCCTGCACGATCGTCGGCAGCAGCAGGTACCGCTCCAGCTCGTGCGTGTGCCGGATGTCCACGCCGCCGCGGGGATTCGCGTCGCGCGTCACCTCGATCGGCACCGCCGACGACAGCGCGTTGGTGGCCAGGGCCCGGATCGCTCCGCGCGGTACGACCAGCGGCCATTCGCGACCGTCCGGGGCGTACCAGGTGACCGCCAGCCGCTCCTCGACCCTCGGCGGGCGAGGAGGCGGCGGCGGTGGCTGCGATGGGGCGAGGATGGGCACAGCGTCCTCCTATCGGGGGCGACCGACGCGCTGCCGGGCCTCGTGCTGCGCCATCACCAGGTCCAGCTCGCGGGGCCCGAACTGGGCAGTGGACGGGTAGATCTGCCACGTGTTGTGTGTGACGCCGCCGCCACCGGACCCGTTGGCGGCGGCCGAGCCGACCACCGCCAG
>NZ_JCANNB010000040.1:0-60106 GCF_059553435.1 Micromonospora sp. PRAS1 | reverse complement strand
ACCAGGCGTTAATAAGGGGCCCTTCCTTTCACGGAGTTGCCCGGCGGATGATGAGCCAGCTGACGACGGCGAACGGGAGGGCGAGCAGCGCGGGATAGCCCACCAGCAGGGCCGCGCCGGACTGGTCGGCGAACCAGTCCCCGATCGCCGGCCACCAGCCCCGCCAGGTGACGAGGACGGCAAGTCCACCGAGCACGACCAGCGACACGGTGCCCAGCGCGAGCATGCCGTTTACGCCCCACCGCTTGAACACCAACGCGATGGCCATGCCGAGGAAGCCGAGCAGCAGGAACGGGATGGCGAAGGCGAGGATCTGCAATACCGGGTTCTCCACCAGGAGAGACGGCAGGCCGAAGTAACGCAGCCCCAGGCCCCAGCCTTCGGTCGCCTCCTCGACGACGGCCAGCAGGTAGAGCACCCCGGCGTAGGCGATCGCCTGGGCGCCGAACTGGAGGACGTTGCCGAGGTAGAAGCTGCGGCGCGAGACGCCCAGCCCGATCGCGAACGGGAAGTCCTGCGTGATGGTGGTGATGCAGGCGACGAGCATCACGATGTAGATGCTGGCCAGGCCGCCGGTGGAAGGTGCGGGGTCGTCGCCGATCGAGGCGAAGAGCGCCAGGTTGATGAGGAAGCTGAGGGCGAGGACCCCCCAGGGCCAGCCGACCACGAGGGGCCAGGCGACGAACTGGAGCCGGGCGACGGTCAGGGCTCGGTTCATCGGAGCGCCTCCTTGCTGGTCGCCCCGGCGGTGGCCGGTGCGGCGCCGTTGGTCGCGGTGGTCAGGCGGACGACGGTGTCCTGGAGCGAGGCGGCTTCCAGGGTGAGGCCGAGGGTGCGGGCGCGGTCGTGCTCGGCCGGGCCGAAGTCGCCGCGTACGGTGGCGCGGGCCGTCCCGCCGAGCAGCACCCGGTGCAGTTCGGCACCGGTACGGGCGAACTCGTCCACCGCGGCGACCGGGCCGGAGACGGTGAGCACCTGACCGCGCAGGGTCTCCGCATCCGCATCCAGCAGCAGCCGGCCCGCCTCGATCAGCAGCACATGCTCGATCAGGTCGCTGACCTCGTCGATTAGGTGGGTGGAGAGCACGATCGTGCGCGGGTGTTCGGTGTAGTCGGCAAGCAGGCGGTCGTAGAAGATGTGCCGGGCGACGGCGTCCAGGCCGAGGTACGGCTCGTCGAAGAAGGTGAGCGGGGCCCGGGAGGCCAGCCCGATGATGATGCCGAGCGAGGAGAGCATGCCCCGGGACAGCTTGCGGACGTTGCGCCGCAGCGGCAGCCGGAAGTCGTCGACCAACTGCTTGGCGAACTCGTCGTCCCAGCCCGGGTGGACGAGGCTGGCCGCGCGCAGCACGTAGTGCACCGCCATTGACGGGTACGTCTGGCTCTCCTTGATGAAGGAGATGCGGGAGAGCACCGCCTCATTCTCGTACGGGTGCTGCCCGAAGACGGTGACCTCGCCGGAGGTGGCGAAGTGCTGCGCGGTGAGGATCTGCATCAGGGTGGTCTTGCCGGCGCCGTTGCGGCCCAGCAGGCCATAGATCCGGTTCGCGGTGAGCGAGAGGTTCACCCCGTCCAGGGCGGTGACGTCCCGGTACCGTTTGGTGAGGTCGGTGGCGGTGACGACGGGGCTCATCGGGTCTCCTCCCAGGTGTCGATCATGTGTTTGAGCTCCGCCGGGTCGATGCCGAGCTTGCGCGCCTCGGTAAGCAGCGGTTGCACGTACTGCCGGGCGAACTCGTCACGGCGCCGGCCGCGCAGCTTGGCGCGGGCGCCGGAGGAGACGAACATCCCGATTCCTCGTTTCTTGTAGAGCGTTCCGTCGTCGACAAGCTTGTTGACGCCCTTGGCGGCGGTGGCGGGGTTGATCCGGTGGAAGGCCGCCAACTCGTTTGTCGACGGCACCTGCGCCTCCTCCGGGAGGGTCCCGTCCAGGATCGAGTTCTCCAGCAGCTCGGCGATCTGAAGGAAGATCGGCCGCCCGTCCTCCATCACGTCCGCCACCGTGGTTCGCCACCCTGGTTGGCCGGTTTACTACTCATGTAACTAACCATGCAACCAGAGCGGCTCCGCTGTCAAGCAGACGGACGTGCCGCCCGGTCGTAATGACCCGGGCGGCACGTCAACGGTGGCCGCTGCCGCCGCACGTCGCACGCAGCGGCAGCGGCCAGCGGATGGTCAGGCGTTAACAGGGGGCCCCTGCTCTACACCAGGCGTTAGAAGGGGGCCCCTCCTTTCAGCCGGTAGGCGCGGATGATCGTCTGGTCGACGGTGTTGCCCTGCCGGTCGACGACCGAGGTACGCAGCGACACGTACCCGCCACCACGGGGATGCTGGACCGTCGCGGTCCAGTTCTTGCCGGTGGCCTTGACCTGGGCCGGCTGCCAGGTCTTGCCGTCGTCGTACGAGACCTGCACGGTGACCTGCTTCGGCTTGACCGAGGTCCCTCCGTTGCCGACCACCCGCAGCGGGATGTCGAAGCGCTGGCCGGCGGGTGCCGCGGCGTCGCGGTCGAGCTTCGGGTCGTACCGCACCACCATCACCGGGAGCAGCGCCCAGTCCTCGCCGGCCGGCCGGGCGGAGCGGAACCGCCAGGTCAGCGCGACCTCGGTGGAGAGTTCGGTGATGCTACGCCGGGCCGAGGCCTCCAGTCGGTACGCCGCCGGTTCCGCCGGCACCTCGAAGATGCCGAAGCCGGCCTCCTGTGCGCCGGTCCATTCGTCGATCAGTTCGTCGCCCCGGTAGAGCGCGGTCCGCTCGGCGTCCGCGGCAGAGATGCCGCCGTGCCCGGCCGCGTCACCGTGCAGCGGGATGTCGACCAGGATCAGGTCCTCGATCCGGCCCGCGCTGCCGCTCGGGCTTTCGGTCCGCGGCAGGGCCGGCCCGATCGGCGCGACGTTCCAGACGTCCTGGTAGGACCGGCCGGCCCGGTACCGCTTGGCCTCGTCGAAGAGCACCTTCCGGAACTCCCCGTACTCCTCGTCCTCGGGTCGCTGCTCGAAGTAGAGGCTGCCGTACCAGGCGACGCCCTTGGTGCTGTGGTACTCGGTCCACCTGTCGCCCACCGGCACCGGCATGCCGAAGGTCGACCCGTACACGCCGTCGAACTCGCCGGACATCTCCCGATCGACGTGGTTGCCGACCCGTTCGCCGCGCAACTCGTGCCGCACCGTGGCCAGTTCCGATCGCCGGACGTCCTTCCGGTACCCGGTGGGCAGCCGGCCCGGGAATCCCTCACCCAGGTGATAGAGGTACGGGCCGCTGGCGGACCCGCCGGGCCTCAGCCACTGGTGCGCGACGAAACTGCTGATGTGGTCGGCGGTCTTCCGGCTACCGAGTTGGGCCGAGTGGACGCTGGCGAAGTCTTCGGCCGCGACGCCGACCCGCCCGTACCCCTCGAACATCTCCACCGACACACCGGTCTGGAGCAGCACCGGACGGGCGGCACGGTCCGGCACGGTCACCGCGATCGGTCTGGCCTTCCGGGCGTCCAGGTCGACCGTCGCGTCCCGGGTCAGGTTGATCTCGGGCCGGGCCAGCAGGCTGCTGCGCACCTGGTCGCCGAGTTCGTCGATGACGCTTGTCACGGCGTACCGGCCGGCGGGGACCCGGAGGGTGGCGCGGCCCTCGACCGCTTCGAAGATGGCCTTCAACTCCGGCCCGTCAATGCCGCTGACCAGGGTGAAGAAGGCGTCGGCCGGCCCACCGGTGGAGTCGAGGTGGTTGACCGTCAGGTTGTAGCTCTCCACCTCGCGGTGCACCCCGACCGGAACGACAGTGCGGAACTCACCGGCGGTGGCGACCAGATGCCCGCTGTAGTAGCCGTCCACCCCGTCGACGCTGGTGTCCACGGTGGCCGCCACCTCGGTGGTGCCGCCCGCCGGCACGGTGACCTGGGGCGCGCCGGTGCGGAACATGCCCTCCGGCGCCGGCTTGCCGTCCGGGCCGGTGACCTGCCAGGTCAGGTCGAGGGTGAGCGCCACGGTCCCGTCGTTGCGGTACGTCACGGTCCGGGTGATCGGGTCGTCGTCATGGTGCGGCCAGAGCGTGCGGCCGTACGACACGCTCGGCGGATCGGCGGTCACCGGCTGGCCGATGGCCCGCGCCACGTCGACCAGGCCCGCCCCCTGCTGGTACGCGGTGTCACCCGGCCGTGGGTTGGCCGAGCCCATCAGGGTGGCCTTGAGCCGGGTCGCGTCCCACTCGGGGTGCTGCTGGGCGAGCAGCGCCGCCGCGCCCGCGACGTGCGGGGCGGCCATCGAGGTGCCGGACTCGGCGACGTAGTGTTCGCCGACCGGGATGCCCATCACGCCCTCGGCCGCCTTCGCCGCGACGATCCCGACCCCGGGGGCGGTGATGTCCGGCTTCACCGCGTCGTCACCGGTCCGCGCGCCCCGGCTGGAGAAGTCGGCGAGGGAACCGTCCCGGTCGACCGCACCGACGGTCAGCGCGGCGTCCGCGCTGCCCGGCGAGCCGACCGTACGCTCGGCCGGTCCGGCGTTGCCGGCGGAGATCACGAAGAGCGCCCCGGTCTGTGCGGTGAGCGTGTTCACCGCTTCCTCGAACGGGTCGATCTCCGGCCCGTCAGAGCCGCCGAGGCTCATGTTGATGACCTCGGCCTGCTTCTCCACGGCGGCCCAGTGCATCGCCTCGATGATCGCCGAGTCGTCGCACCAGTAGTCGCAGACCTTTGCCGATACCAACTTGGCGTCCGGGGCGACCCCCCGGTACCTCCCGTCCGAGGCGGCACCGCTGCCGGCGATGGTCGACGCCACGTGCGTGCCGTGCCCGAACCGGTCCACCGCGTCGGTGTCCGGCAGGAAGCTGACCGCCTCGGTCACCACGTCGGCCAGGTCGGGATGGGTCAGGTCGACGCCACTGTCGATGACCGCCACGGTCACCCCGGCGCCGGTGAACCCGGCCTCGTACGCCGCCGGCGCCCCGATCTGCTGCACGCCCCGGTCCACCGCCGGCCGACGCTTGCCGTCGAGCCAGATCCGCTCGATCCCGGCGACGCCACCGGCGTCGACCGCCCGATCGGCGGTCAGGCCCGTCCAGACCTCGGCCAGGTCGTCCTTTGCCGCGCTCACCGCCGCGCCCTCGATTGCC
This sequence comes from Micromonospora sp. PRAS1, assembly GCF_059553435.1. Lineage (NCBI taxonomy): Bacteria > Bacillati > Actinomycetota > Actinomycetes > Micromonosporales > Micromonosporaceae > Micromonospora > Micromonospora sp. PRAS1. The sequence continues at coordinate 55,001 of NZ_JCANNB010000040.1, read as the reverse complement.
GGAAGGTCCCGGTCGACGCGGACCTCGGCACCGGGCAGCGGCGAGCCACCCCGCCGGGCGGCCGACCCGTCCGGGTACGCCACGATCATCGGCAGTCGTTCGCGCGCCGCGTCGTGGTAGCCGTACTCGATCAGCTTGCTTACGTTGAACAGCCGGCGGTCCAGCACGCCGGAGCCGATCAGCGGTATCGCGTCCGTGGGTACGACGTGCAGCTCACCGTCGATCTCGTGGGTGGTGAACCGGATGTTCGCGCGGTCCTTCGCCGGGCGGATCGTCACCCGGTCGGTCCGGTCGACCGTGACCCGGTCACCGGTGATCAGCGTGACCGTGGCTGGTTGGTCGACGCCCACCGCCGCCGGCACAGCGCCCCGACCCGGTGCACCGCCCCGACCCGGTTCGCTGCCCCGACCCGGTTCGCTGCCCCCGCCGGGCGCGGCCCAGCCGGGTTGCCCCAGCCCCAGGACGAGAACGGCGGCCAGTCCGGCCGCCCCGACCCGTCTGTGTCTCCTCACCAAAGACCTCCCCATCGAAGGATCGAGAACTACGAACATTCTCCGGAGAAGAGATAAGAATCCTGTTAGGACGATCTAGCGAAAATCTGTCGGTTACCGGTCGCTCCGATCAGCCGACGATCCCGGCCAGGCTGAACCCGAGGAACCCGGTCAGGAGCAGGAGGAGCAGCGCCACCGCGATCCCGACGCCGACGATCGGTCTGTGCGCCGGCCAGGGCTGCGGCGGCGGGCCGAGCGCGCCGCCACCCGACTTTCAGCCGCTCTGCCTGCTACAACAGGGCGTCAGGAAGAGTGCCTGGCAACCTGTCCGGGAAACCGAGCTGAAGGTGTCGGATGAAGTACCTGATGTTGATCTACGGAAACGAAGCGGTCTGGAGCAGCCTGCCCGAGGGTGAGCTGGCCACGCTGATCGGTGAGGTGAACGCCTTCAACGAGGCGCTGCGCGCCTCCGGCGAGTTGCTGGACGCGCAGGGGTTGCAGACCCGGCCCCGGGCGGTGCGCATCGTCGAGGGCGCGCCCGTGGTCACCGACGGGCCGTACCTGGAGGCCAAGGAGTACGTCGGCTCGTACTTCGTGGTCGACGTGGCAAGTGAACAGCGGGCGATGGAGATCGCCCGGTCGTACCCGGGGCTGCGGTTCGCCGCCGGGGCGGGTGGCGGTCTGGAGGTCTGGCCCCTGATGACCCGGGACGAGCACTGAGCCTCGACGAGGCCGACGTCGACCTGCTGCGCCGGCTCGCCCCACAGGTGCTCGGTGCCCTGGTGCGCCGGCACGGCGACTTCGCCCGGGCCGAGGACGCGGTGCAGGACGCCCTCGTCGCCGCCGTCGAGCAGTGGCCAAGTGTGGGCGTACCGGAGCATCCCGCCGGCTGGCTGCACACCGTGGCCAGCCGCCGCTACGTCGACCAGGTACGCGCCGAGGCCGCCCGGACCCGCCGGGAGCGTACGGTGCTCGACGCCACCCCACGGGACGCGCTTGTCGCGCCGCCACCCGACGTCGAGGCGCCCCGCGACGACCTGCTGGAGCTGTTCCTGCTCTGCTGCCATCCGGCGTTGCCCGCGCCCGCGCAACTGGCCCTCACCCTGCGCGCGGTGGGCGGGCTGACCACCGCCGAGATCGCGGCGGCCTTCCTGGTGCCGGAGAAGACCATGGGGCAGCGGATCTCCCGGGCCAAGCAGCGGCTCCGGGAGGCGGGCGCCCGGTTCGGTCCGCCAACGGTTGCGGAGCAGGGGCCACGGCTGGCCGTGGTCCGCCAGGTGCTGTACCTGATGTTCAACGAGGGCTACACCGCGAGCAGCGGCCCGGCACTGCGCCGGCCCGACCTGGCCCGGCAGTCGCTGCGGCTGGCTCGCCGGCTGCACGAGCGGCTGCCCGACGACGGCGAGACGGCGGGACTGCTGGCGCTGATGCTGCTGACCGAGGCGCGGGCCGCCACCCGGGTCGGCCCGGACGGCGAGTTGGTGCCGCTGGCCGAGCAGGACCGTCGGCGGTGGGACGAGGCGGCCATCGCCGAAGGCTGTGCTCTGGTGACCCGGAGCCTGTCGACCTCGCCGCCGGGGCCGTACCAGATCCAGGCCGCCATCGCGGCGGTGCACGCCGAGGCGCCGAGCACGGAGGCGACCGACTGGCCGCAGGTGCTCGCCCTCTACGAGCTGCTGGAGCGGCTGGCGCCCAATCCGGTGGCCACCCTGAACCGGGCGGTGGCGGTCGGCATGGTGCACGGCCCCGCCGCCGGGCTGGACCTGTTGGCGGAGTTGGAGTCGGGGTTGCTCGCCGGACATCACCGGCGGTACGCCGTCCGGGCCCACCTGCTGGAGCTGGCCGGTGACCGGGCTGCCGCCGCCGCGGCGTGGCGGCAGGCGGCCCGGCTCGCCGGCAGCGAGCCCGAACGGCGGTACCTGCTCGGCCGGGCCACCGGATCGGGTGACCTGGATCACGTCGAGGATCGGTAGAAGTGGCGGTCGCGCCTCCGATCCACAGGTGAGCCGGCCCCGAGACGGGTGCCGCCGAACCGAGAGGAACGAACGTGACCAAGGTGACCGCGCAGCTGTCGGTGTCGCTTGACGGGTTCTACGCCGGCCCACGACACGACGGCGACGGCGACTGGCTGACCTCGGCGGAAAGCCACGGCTTCTTCCGGGTGACCCGCTGGGCCACCGAGGCGATGGCCTGGCGGGAGCGGCAGGGCATCGCCGGCGGCCAGCAGGACGTCAACTCCGAGATCATCGCGGAGTCGTTCGGCGCCGCTGGCGCGTACGTGATGGGCCGCCGGATGGCCGACGGCGGTGAGGTGCCCTGGGGCGACGAGCCGCCGTTCCGCGCCCCGGTCTTCGTGGTGACCCACCGGCCCCGCGAGCGGCTGGTACGCCAGGGCGGCACCAGCTTCACCTACGTCACCGACGGGGTGGCGAGCGCGGTGGCGCAGGCCCGGGCCGCGGCGGGCGGCAAGGACGTGGCGGTGGCCGGCGGCGGCAGCCTGGTCCGGCAGGTGCTGCGCGCCGGCCTGCTCGACGAGCTGGAACTGCACGTGGTGCCGGTCGTGTTGGGCACCGGAATGCGCCTGCTCGACGCCGACCTCGGCCTCGACGAGTTCGAGGCGATCGAACTGACGCCCACCCGCGTGGTGCCCGACCCCAAGGTCACCCATATCCGGTACGCGGTGACCGGCCGCGCTCCCCTCACCCTCGACACCCGTGGACGGTAAGGAAGGGCCCCCTATTAACGCCTCGTGTAGAGGAAGGGCCCCTTCTTAACACTTCTCTCGAGGCGCGGTGCAGCCGCCGGCACCGGTACGGGACAACGCGATCGGGCGGCCGGCCCTAGAGTGACGGCAACTTTCGATCTAGGAGGGCGCGGTGTCCGAGCCGCCACCCGTCGGGCATTCCTCGAGCAGCGAAGAAGCCCACGAAGTGCCCGTCCCCAGCGCTGCCGGCGCGGCGGATCCGGTGGGGACGGCACCCCAGCTGCTGGTCGTGCCGCCCACCGCCGGGCTGTCGCCCATCGTCTGGCCCGGCCCCGCCGACCAGCCCGCCTGGGCCATTCCGGTGACCGTCCCGCCGGGCACCAGGGGTTACGCCATCTTCCTTCCCCTGGTGGCGGCAGCCGACGAGCCGACCCCGGGTGAAGCCGGCACGGAACCGGCGACGCCGGCCGGCAAGGAAACCCCAGCGGCAGCCGGCACCGGCGCGGCGACAGCACCAGCCGCGGTAGCGCCGGTCGATGCAGCGCCGGCCGGACAAGGCACGGCGGCAACACCGGCCGGCACGGGTACGGCGGCAGCGTCGGCCGAGGTGGAAGTAGCCGAGGCGCCGAGGACGAGGGAAGAAGCCGCACCGGCGACGGAAGCGGCGACGGCACCGGCGACGGAAGCCGCACCACCGGCGACGGAAGCGGCGACGGCTGCGGGAGCCGCACCACCGGCGGCACCGGCGGAGGAAGCGGCACCGGCGGCGGTTGGCGGGTTCGGGTCCGTGCCGGCGGTGGGCGGCCGTGGCCCGCAGCCGGCGCCGTTCGCCTACCCGATGGCCAACTCGCCGTACGACTTCCGGCGGCAACCCCTGCCGCCGTCCTTTATGGAGCGAGCTTGGCCCGGGCCCGCGCCGGCCGACGACCGGTCCACGGTCCTGGCCGTGCTGGCCGGCGCACTGGGAGTGGCGGCGCTCGTGCCGCTCGGTCGTACCGGCATCGGCTGGTTCCTCGGCTGGCTGGTGCTCACCGCCGGCGTCATCATGGCGGTGTGGCGGCACACCGCCCGGTTGCCCCGTGCCGAGCGTTGGGTCCGGGCCGGTTGGGCGGGTGCCGCGCTGGCGTTGCTCGCGGTGCTCGGCTTCCGCAACGCCTGGTGGCTTGTGACGTTCTGCGTGCTCGGGGCGCTGGGCTGTGCGGCCCTGGCGATCGTCGGCGGTCGGCGACTCAGATCCATCCTGTTCAGCCTGGCCGCCGCGCCGATAGCCGCGATCCGCGGCCTGCCCTGGGTGCGTACCCACATCCGGGCCCCCGGCAGTCCCGGCGCCGGGCGCCGCGTCGTCGGGTCGGTGGTCGCCACCGTGGTCGTGCTGCTGGTCTTCGGCCCGCTGCTCGCCTCCGCCGACGCCGCCTTCTCCCAGGTGCTCGGTGCCGTCACCCCGGAGATCAGCGTCGGTGGCGTGTTCCGGTGGCTGTTCCTCGCAGCGATGGGTGGCCTGATCGCGGTGGCGGCCGTCTACACGATCGCCGCACCGCCCGATCTGACCGCCGTGGACCGGCCCACCAACCGCCGGGTCGGCCTGGTCGAGTGGGCGCCGCCGATCGCCACCCTGACGGCCCTGTTCGCCGGCTTCGTCGCGGTGCAGTTCACCGTGCTCTTCGGCGGGCAACGGCACGTGCTGAAGACCACCGGCCTCAGCTACGCCGAGTACGCCCGCAGCGGCTTCTGGCAACTGGTCGTCGTCACCATGCTGACCCTGGCGGTGCTCGGCGTGGTGACCCGGTGGGCCCGCCGGGACCGGCCCCTGGACCGGGTGCTGCTGCGGGTCCTGCTCGGCCTGCTCAGCGCGCTGACCGTGGTCATCGTGGTGTCGGCACTGTCCCGGATGTACACGTACCAGAAGGTGTACAGCTTCACCGGTGAGCGGATCTTCGTGATGGCGTTCGAGCTGCTGCTCGGTGCCGTCTTCCTGATGATCCTGGTGGCCGGCATCCGCTGGCGCGGCGGTTGGATCCCGCGCCTGGCGGTGGCGCTCGGGGTGGCGATGCTGCTCGGGCTGGCGGTGCTCAATCCTGAGGACTACGCGGCGCGCCGCAACGTCGCCCGGTACGAGCAGACCGGCCGGATCGACGCCTGGTACCTACGGGCGCTCTCCGCCGACGCCACGCCCGCCCTGGCCGCCCTGCCCGATCCGGTACGCCGCTGCACGCTGAGCTGGATCGCCGACGACCTGGCCGAGTCGGACCCCTGGTACGCCTGGAACCTGGGCCGCGACCGGGCCCGGGCGGTGCTCGACCGGTTGGGCCCCGACGCCATCGGCAACCAGCGCGACTGCCGCCGCGCCGACCAGTTCGACCTGCCGAAGACCCGCCCGCCGCGCTGACCGACCCAAGCAACCGAGCCCGGCGCGGCGGCCGAGCCCGGCGCGACGGCCGAGCCCGGCGCGACGGCCGAGCCCGGCGCGACGGCCGAGCCCGGCGCGACGGCCGAGCCCGGCGCGATCAGGAGCTGGCCAGGAAATCGAGAACCTGGGGCCAGCCGTCGCGCCGGGCTGCGGCGTCGCCCGGCCGGGTGCCGCCGAGGGACAGGTCACCGGTGGGCGTCCGGTACACCGTCGTCGTCGGCAGGTACGGGAAGGTGCCGACCCGGTGGCCCGAGTCCGGATAGAACAGCGCGCGGTGCGGTGTCTCGCCGAGGGCGTGTATCAGTCTGGCGGTGAACCAGGCCGCCGGCCAGACCTCGTCGTCCTCGGCCGTCGCCGGCCCCACGGTCGAGGAGCACCTCACCGACGCCGACGGCGACCGCGCCACAGTGCTGGAGGTGCCGGTCCGCGTCGCCGCCGCCCAGCCGGGATAGCCGCGACTCCGGCCCGCAGCACGCGCGAAAGGCCGCGGCGGCGCGGTCAGCGGGCGCTCACGTCAACGGAGCTTCCGAAAGAACTCGCGAAGATCGTCGATCAACAGGTCCGGTGCTTCCATCGAGAGGAAGTGGCCGCCCCGGTCCAGTTCCGTCCAGTGCACGATGTTGTGATCCCGCTCCGCCCAACGGCGGATCGTCACGTCATGAACGGAGACGAGCACACCGGTTGGTACCGTCCCGCGCTGGCTGCCGGCCCAGTCCTCTGCACCCCAGCCAGTACTGCTCGCGGTGCTGTCGCCCGAACCGTCGTCCCACTCGCCGCCGGCCCCGCTCCAGTCGGTCGCGGAGATCGCCTCGTAGTAGACCTGCGCTGCCGACCCGGCCGTGCCGGTCAGCCAGTACAGCGAGACATCGGTCAGGATGCGATCACGGCTGATGCTCTCCTCTGGCAGGCCGTCCTCCGGATCGGTGAGCTCCTTGAACTTCTCCACGATCCAGGCGAGCTGGCCCACCGGTGAATCGTGCAGCCCATAGCTCACCGTCTGGGGCCGCTTGGAGTTGCACTGCAGGTAGCCGTCGTTGAAGTCCTGCATCGCCTGCCAGCGGCGCTGCTCGATGTCGTTGAGACCATCCATCTCGCCGTCGACGCCGATCGGGAAGGTGATCATGGCGTTGACATGGACGCCGACGACGCGGCTCGGATCTCGCTTTGCCAACTCGGGAGCCACCCATGAGCCCGTGTCATAACCCTGGACGCCATAGCGTTCGTAGCCGAGCAGGGACATCAACTGCGCCAACACTCCGGCCATCCTGGCGGGATTCATGCCGGGCCCGGCCAGGGGCGTGGAGAATCCGAATCCCGGCAACGACGGTATGACCAGGTGGAACGCGTCGGCCGGGTCACCACCGTACCTGCCTGGATCCGACAGCGGTCCGACGACGTCGAGGAAGTCCACGACGCCACCCGGCCAGCCGTGCAGCAGCAGCAATGGCATCGCGTCCGGCTCGGGCGAAGGCACGTGCAGAAAGTGGACGTTCTGCCCGTCGATCGTGGTGAGGTACTGCGGGTGCTCGTTGAGCGCCGCCTCGTGCACCCGCCAGTCGTAGCCGGTACGCCAGTACTCAGCCAGATCCTTCAGGTAGCCGACCGGCACACCTCTGCTCCAGCCCACGCCCGGCAACTCCGCCGGCCAACGGGTGTTCGACAACCGGGCGTTCAGGTCATCGAGTTGCGCCTGTGGGATCTCGATCCGGAAGGGTCGAACCTCCGGTGCCTTCTCCGTCATGACAGCCACGCTAGAGATCGCTTAGGACAGCTCCGGTCCTAAAAATGCGAGAAGCTTGATCCCATGCTCGAAACCTCGGCGCGGCTGCTCAGATTGCTGTCGCTCCTGCAGACCCACCGTGACTGGTCCGGCAGCGACCTGGCTGAACGCCTCGGTGTCACCACCCGTACCGTGCGTCGGGACATCGAACGACTGCGTGAGCTCGGCTACCCGGTGCATGCCACCCAGGGTGCCGCCGGTTACCGGCTCGGTGCGGGCGCGTCACTGCCGCCCCTGCTACTCGATGACGACGAGGCGGTCGCGGTGGCGATCGGCCTGCGCACCGCCGCAGGCGGCACGGTCACCGGAATCGAGGAGACCTCGTTGCGGGCCCTCACCAAACTCGAGCAGGTGTTACCGCCCCGGCTCCGGCACCGGATGAACACCTTGCAGAAGGCGACCGTCCGAGTTGGCGGCAGCGGGCCGACGGTCAGCCCGGACATCCTGATGACCATCGCCGACGCGTGTCGACGACACGAAGGGCTACGCTTCGACTACGCCAGCCCTCGCGGCGGCGACACGCTCCGCTCGGTCGAACCGCACACCCTGGCCAACTTCGGCCGGCACTGGTATCTCGTCGCCTGGGACCTCGACCGCGACGACTGGCGAACCTTCCGGGCGGACCGATTGACACCGCGTACGCCCAACGGCCCGTCGTTCACCCCGCGCCAACCACCCGACGGCGACATCGCGACCTACCTGTCCCACCAGCTGTCCTCCCGGACCTGGCCCTACCGGGCAACCGTGACCTTGCACGACTCCGCCGAAGCGCTCGCCGACCGGATCTGGCCCGGCATGGGGGTCGTCGAGGCGGTCGACGACGAGCGTTGCCTGATGCATGTCGGTGCCGACACCCCCTCGGCACTGGTCTGGATGATCACGTCGGTGGACGTCGACTTCACCCTCACCAGCGGCCCACCCGAACTCGTCGAGGCACTCCGTGCCCAGGCCGTTCGCTGCCAACTCGCGATACAGGCCACGCCAGGGCACACCCGCGATCGGTAAGAAACGGAAGTGGAGAAGGTGCCACCGCGAACCAGTCGGCGACCATCGCCGGCGAGCCGCTCCGCTACGCCCGCGCCGCTCCTGGGCTTGATCGACACTAAAGGCCAGACGTTGGGCCATCTGACACGCCCCGCGAGCTTGTACAAATTGTTGTACGTAACGTTGGGGCAGTATGCGCACCGTTCCCTACTCTGAAGTCCGACAGAACCTGGCCAAGATGCTCGACCATGTCGTGGACGACGCCGAGGAAGTGGTGGTCACCCGCTCCGGCCGGGAGGCCGCGGTCATCATCTCGCTGCGCGAGTACGAGTCGTTGAAGGAGACGGCCTACCTGATGGCCAGCCCCGCCAACGCGCGCCGCCTGAATGAAGCCGTCGAAGAGCTGCGCAACGGGGGTGGGGAGATGCACGATCTGATCGATCCCGACGCCAGTTCAGGCGAGGCGTCGGCAGCGTGAAGGTCCAGTTTGCCGGCCGAGGCTGGGAAGACTATCTGACCTGGCAACGAGATCGTCAGATGCTCAAACGAGTGAACGCGTTGATCGAGGACATCCGACGCAACGGCCACCAAGGCATCGGCAAACCGGAGCAGCTCCGCGGCAACTGGGCGGGATTCTGGTCGAGACGCATCGACTAGGATCACCGTCTCGTATGCCGGATCGTAGACGACACAGTGCAGATCGCGCAGTGCCGCTACCACTACGAATGAGGTAAGCCGGCCACTACCGTTCACCGGGGGACACCACCCTGCTGCGGTCCGCGTCCGATCGTCATGCAACTCGCCGTAGGGTCATCGCCCGGCCCGTGCCGCCCACCCTCGCGGCCACCCGGCCGCCGTTCGGTCGACCAGTGCCGGCCGCAACGACGAACCCTCGTCATCGTTACCCGGGGGCACACGAGCAACGAGCCCCGCACTGTCGACCTGGCGCTGACCTGGCACGGCACCCACCGCCGGTTCGCCTAATGGTCGATCAGCCCTGAAGGAATTGCCGGTCATGACACTGGTGGGGCGGGCGGGGCTCGAACCCGCGACCGAGGGATTATGAGTCCCCTGCTCTAACCGGCTGAGCTACCGCCCCGGCAACAGGGCGGATCTTATCCCGCCCGGTCGATCAACGGCCAGCGTCACGGTCTCTACTCGCCGGCGTCTCCCCCGCACCAGCAGCGCGATGGGCAACGCGAGGATAGCAACGAGCCGCCGGCTGGCCGTGCCGTTGGGGGCGTGGCGAGGTTGTGGGGCGTATGGTCCGCGATTCTGCTCCGGTGTGCTGCGGGCGGCAGGGTGATGACGGGCGGCAGGGCGGACGGTCGTCAACGAGGAACGCCCACCGGCTGGCCGGTGGGCGTCGTGGTGAGGAAAAGCTCCCCCGTTTGGACTCGAACCAAAAACCTGCCGGTTAACAGCCGGCTGCTCTGCCAATTGAGCTACGGGGGACTGCATCATCGCCCGGTGGGATCTCTCCGCGCCGAGCGACGGGGACAAGACTACAGGATCACAGGGGGTCTTGGTCCAGGGGGTTACCTCCTGCGGGGCAACCTTGAGAATCGGATTAGTGGGACAAATCGTCATCCCAGCACAAGGAGGTATGAGCGGAGAGCAGGATGGGTAGTTAGCTGCCGACGACAGGACGCAGGCGCGAACGGGTCGGTCCCGCCACGGAGACGAGGGCGGGACGACGGCGCGTCAGGTACGAGAGGAGCCGCCATGCGCGGAAAGATCATGTTCCTTGGCGGGCTGGCTGCAGGGTTCGTCCTGGGCGCCCGTGCCGGCCGGGAGAAGTACGAGGAGCTGGTGGTTCAGGGCCGCAAGGTGCTCGACCACCCGACCGTCCAGGAGGCGGCCGGGGTCGCGCAGGCCCAGGCGAGCCGGCTCTACCACGAGGGCAAGGACAAGCTCGGTCACTCGAAGCTGGGCGAGAAGCTGAGCCCGAACGGCAAGCAGGGGCTCACCCCGGCCGACGACACCTTCGCCGGCACCCCTGCCACGGCCGGCAGCAAGTCGGGCTCGATCTCGTCGAGCTCGACCACCAGCTCGACGTCGGCTACCCCCCGCAGCAAGCCGTCGAGCTCCGGCACCAACGGCAGCAGCATCTGAGTCACACCCGAACGGGCCCGGCCGCCATGCTGGCGGCCGGGCCCGTTCGTTGTCCGTGCGGCGAGGGGGACATCGACTACGGAAACTTCTTCGCCAACATGGGCGCGAAGGGCTACCACAACCCGATGTGGGAGCAGGACAACGCACCCGGCGGCGCCGCCGACCCGGGCCGCTCGCTGCGGTACGCCGAAGTGAGCTACCGGCACATGTCGGGTCTGCGGGGCTGAGGTCGTCCTCGGGCCCGCGGAGCTGACGGACCCGAGACATGTACCCGGGGGCCGCGTCCGTCAATGGACGCGGCCCCTGCCGGCCACAGACCCGAAACACCGGCGTGGAAGACTCCGGGCGGGAGGTGGTGGCGGTGGTGCTGCTCCGGCCGGAGAATCCGCAGCAGGCACGGCTGGTCCGGTTGCTGCGCGACGACGGTCCCCGGTCCCGGGTGGAGTTGGGCGACGCCCTGGGCCTGTCCCGGTCGACGCTCACCGCCGAGCTGGACCGACTCGTCGCGCGTGGGCTGGTCGAGACCGCCGGACCTGCGGCTTCCCGCGGCGGGCGCCGGTCGTCGATGCTGCGCCTCGCCGGCGGGGTGCGCTTCGCAAGCGTGGTCGTCGCGGCGGATCGGATCGGTGTGGCGGTGACCGACGGTGAGTTGCGTCCGCTGGCCGAGGCGGGCGCACCGGTCGACGTCCGAGGCGGGCCGGAGCCGGTGATCGCCCGCGCCGTCGAGCTGGTCGAGAAGCTTCGCGCCGACCTGGGCATCGCCGAGTTCACCGGGGTCGGCGTCGCCCTGCCCGGGCCGGTGGACGGCAGCGTGTCGGTCGCGCCGGCCGTGCTGCCCGGATGGCAGCGCTTCCCCGTCCGCGACGCCTTCGCCACCGAGCTGGGCTGTCCGACGCTCGTCGACAACGACGCCAACGTGTTCGCCCTCGGCGAGCAGCACGCCGGGATCGGCCGTACCTTCGAGGACTTTCTCTTCCTGAAGCTCGGCCCGGCGATCGGCTGCGGGCTGGTCCTCGGCGGCTCGCTGCACCGGGGCGCGACCCGCAGCGCGGGCGACGTCGCGCACCTGCCCCTCGACGAGGACGGGCCGGTCTGCGGCTGTGGGGAGGTCGGCTGCCTCGAGGCGTACTGCGGCGATGCCGGGCTGGTCCGGGCGGCGCTGGCGACCGCCCGTTCGGGCCGCTCCGCCGCGCTCGCGGCCCGGCTGGCCGAGGCGGGCACGCTCACCGTGCCGGACATCGCCGCGGCCGCGACCGCTGGCGACCCGGCCACCCAGGCCCTGGTCCGCGACGCCGCCCGTCGGCTCGGTCAGGCGCTCGTCGGTCTGGTCAGCTTCGTCAATCCCGGCATCGTCGTGATCGGCGGCGCGCCCGAGGGGCTCGGGCACGTCCTGCTCGCCGAGATCCGGGGCGTGGTCTACCGGCGGTCGGCGCCGCTGGCGACCGGCACCATGCCGATCGTCCTCTCCGACCTGGCGGACCGGGCCGGGCTGGTGGGCGCGGCCCGCCTGGTCAGCGAGCACGTCTTCAGCGCAGGCTGAGCCACGGCCCGGGGGGCGGAGTCAGTGCCGGCTGAGCCGGGACCCCGGGAGTACGGCGGCTACCGCGCCCCCGGGGTCGGCCAGCTTCAGTCCTTGCTGCTGAACGCCGCGTCGAAGGCGGCGGCGGGCGCGTCGAAGGCGAGCCGGCGGACGAACTGGAGCGCCTCCGGGGCGCCGACCAGCCGGTCCATTCCGGCGTCCTCCCACTCGATCGAGATCGGGCCGTCGTAGCCGATCGCGTTCAGTGCCCGGAAGCAGTCCTCCCAGGGCACGTCACCGTGCCCGGTGGAGACGAAGTCCCAGCCGCGTCGCAGATCCGCCCAGGGCAGGTGGGAGGCGAGCCGGCCGCGCCGACCGTCGCCGGTACGCACCTTGGCGTCCTTGCAGTCGACGTGGTAGATCCGGTCGGCGAAGTCGAAGATGAAGTTGACCGGGTCGAGTTCCTGCCAGACGAAGTGCGACGGGTCCCAGTTCAGCCCGAACGCGGGCCGGTGCCCGATCGCCTCCAGGGTCCGCTTGGTGGTCCAGTAGTCGTAGGCGATCTCGCTCGGGTGCACCTCGTGTGCGAAGCGCACCCCGACCTCGTCGAAGACGTCCAGGATCGGGTTCCACCGGTCGGCGAAGTCCTGGTAGCCGCGTTCGATCATCGAGGGCGGTACCGGCGGGAACATCGCCAGGGTGTGCCAGATCGACGAGCCGGTGAAGCCGACGACGGTGTTCACCCCGAGCTTCGCCGCCGCGCGGGCGGTGTCCTTGATCTCCTCGGCGGCCCGCTGGCGTACCCCCTCGGGCTCGCCGTCTCCCCAGATCCGGGCCGGCAGGATGCCCTGGTGGCGCTCGTCGATGGGGTGGTCGCAGACCGCCTGGCCGACCAGGTGGTTGGAGATCGTGAAGACCTGGAGGTTGTGCTTGGCGAGCGTCTCCCGTTTGCGGTCGACGTACGCGTCGTCGGCCAGGGCCTTGTCGACCTCGAAGTGGTCACCCCAGCAGGCGATCTCCAGCCCGTCGTAGCCCCACTCGGCGGCGAGCCGGCACACCTCGTCGAACGGAAGGTCGGCCCACTGGCCGGTGAACAACGTGATCGGTCGCGCCATGTGTCCTTTTCCCCTGTCGTGTTGGGGATTCCGTACCTGCGGGACCGGGGCGAGGGATGGCCGGATGCGGCGGCCCCGACGATGCCCGGTGGGCGCTTGTCGCGCCTGGGACCGACGGGTTGCGCCTCCCGTCGGTTCACCGGCCACCTCGCGGTCGCCACGTCCACTCTAGGCGGCGGGCGCGCGGTTAAAAAGGGGCCCCGCTACAACGCCAGGCGTTAGCAGGGGGCCCCTCCTTTCACCTACGGCAGCACCCAGCGCTGGTTGGCGTTGGTGTGGCAGGTCCAGAGGTGCACGGCCTGACCGTCGGCGGAACTGTTGTTTGACACATCCAGACACTTGCCCGAGTTCGGATTGCGCAACGTGCCGTTCGACTGCGCCGACCAGACCTGCGCGCCGCCACCGCTACACGTCCACAACTGGATCTTCGTACCATCCGCCGAACCAGCACCATTGACATCCAGACACTTACCCAACGCCCGGATCGTCGAATTCGGCGTCACCGTCCAGGTCTGCGCCGCACCACCGTTACACGTCCAGATCTGGATCTGCGTACCATCCGCCGACGAACCATTGCGCACGTCCAGACATTTGCCGGCCAGGCCGGTGATCCGACCCGTGCGGTCGCCGCTCGGCGGCGGGTTGGTGCCGCCCAGTTCCTTGATCCGGATGTTGCGGAACGACACGTCGTCGCCGGTGCCGTGGTTCTGGATGCCGATGTGGCCGGCGAGCGAGCGTACCGGGTCGGTGTTGGTGAAATCGTTGATCTTCACGCCGTTCAGGAAGACCTGGAGCCGCTCCCCCTCCACCAGCAGTTCGTAGGTGTTCCACTCCCCCGCCGGGTTCAGCGCGGCGTCCCGGGCGGCGATGTCGGCGGCCTTGAAGCCGTAGATCGCACCGGTGGTCTTGTCCGCCGTGTCGGTGGGGTCGATCTGCACCTCGTAACCGTTGTTGATCGCCGAGTTCGGGTCGCTGGACGGCGGGAAGCCGATGAAGACGCCCGAGTTGTCGTCCCCGGCCACTCGCCAGTCGAGCTTCAGCGAGTAGTTGGTGAACTGCTTGGCGCTGTACCAGAACAGGCCCATGCCGCCGACCGAGGTCAGGGTGGCGTCGGAGTTGGTGAAGCTGCCCGGCCCGGCCTGGGACCAGCCGGTGGTCGAGCCGTTGTAGAGGGCGGTGTAGCCGGTCTCCGGGCGGCAGTCGGCCTTGGTACGGCCGGCCGCGTACCGGATGCCGCCGAGCAGGTGCGCCCGGAAGGCCGGCTCGGCGTACGAGGCCTGGGTGTGGCCGCCGCCCGTGTAGAAGGACCGGCCGCCCGCGTACGTCTTGCACCAGGCGATCGGGTGGTCGGCGCCCATCACGCCGCCGGAGTACGACGACTCGTTGAGATTGGCCAGGATCATGGCGCCGGGGCGGGCGCTGGCCTGGTAGTCGTACCACTCGTCGGTGCGGGTCCAGGTCTGCGGCAGGTGGGCGGTGGCCGCGTGGGCCCGGTTCTCCACCCGGACCTGGGCCTGCTGGATGGCCGGGTGCGAACGGAAGTACGCCCCGACCAGGTTGCCGTAGAAGGACCAGCCGTACTCGGTGTCGGCGGCGGAGTGCACGCCGACGTAGCCGCCACCCGCGGCGATGTACGACTCGAAGGCGGTCTGCTGGCTGGCGTTGAGCACGTCGCCTGTGGTGTTGAGGAAGATCACCGCCTCGTACTGGGCGAGGTTGCCGGTGGTGAAGCGGCTGGCGTCCTCGGTGGCGGTGACTGTGAAGTTGTTCGCCGCGCCCAGGTCACGGATGGCCTGGGTGCCGACGGCGATGGAGTCGTGCCGGAAGCCCGCCGTCTTGGAGAAGACCAGCACGTCGTACGGGGCGTCGGCGGCGCTGGCCGGGGTGGCCGGTGCGGTGCAGGCCAGGACGGCGAAGGCGGCGGTGGCCAGGCCGAGGGCGGGTCTGAGGAGTTTGCGCATGTCGCTTTCCCAACGCCGGTTCACCTCGACAAAACATTTTCGGTGTTGCCGACGACACTAAATTAGATATGTCGATGTGTCCATACCTTCCGGGTAACCAGGCAGGACTTTCGTCGGTTTGATCAAAAGTGAAGGCGGCGCAACGCGCAGGCGGAGCGGCTCAGCGTTGCCGGTCGATCGCCTGGGCGGCCAACCCGGCCAGCGCCGTCCGGCTCTCCTCGACAAGTTCGGTACGCCCCAGCACGGCCAGCGCCGCGGCGGCCCGGACCTCGATCATCTGCTCGATCTTCGCCCGCGCCCCGGTGTCCTCGATGATCTTCCGCAGTTCGGCGGCGCCCGCCGCGTCCAGGTCGGGATTGCCGAACAGCTCCCGCAGCCGCGCGCTCTGGCTCCGGTCGGCGGCATCGCGGGCCAGCGCCATCATCACCGTCGGCTTGCCCTCGCGCAGGTCGTCCAGGACGGACTTGCCGGTGACCGCCGGGTCGCCGAAAACCCCCAGGACGTCGTCGCGGAGCTGGAAGGCGTCCCCGAGCGGGTCACCGAACTCGGCCAGCGCGGCAATCAGCTCGGAGGGCGCCCCGGCCAGCGCGGCGCCGATCTGCAACGGCCGGGTGACCGTGTACCGCGCCCCCTTCATCCGGATCACGGTGAGCGCGCTGGCGACCGAGCCGTCCCCCACCCCGGAGACCAGGTCGAGATACTCCCCCGCGATCACCTCGGTGCGCATCAGCGCGAAGACGCCGTACCCGCGATGCACCGCCTCGGTGCTCAGTCCGCACTCGTGGAACATCTGGTCCGCCCAGGCGGCACAGAGATCGCCGCAGAGCAGGGCGGTGTTGCGCCCGTACGCCTCGGGGTCGCCCCGCCAGGACGAGCGGGCGTGCAGATCGGCGAAGATCCGGTGCACCGAGGGCTCCCCCCGGCGACGGTCACTGCCGTCCAGGATGTCGTCGTGGATCAGCGCGAAGGCGTGGAACAGCTCAAGCGCGGCGGCAGCGGTCACGATCGGGGTGCCGTCCGGGCCACCCGCGCCCCGCCAGCCCCAGTAGCAGAAGAGCGGACGCAGCCGCTTGCCGCCGGTGAGCACGAACCGGTGCAGGGTGGTGAAGACGCCGCGCGGCGCGCCGTCCGGCCAGTCCGGGTCCTGCCGGCCGAGGAAGGCGGTCAGCTCGGCGTCGAACCGGTTCCGCAGCTCGCCCGCGTCGGTCGGCACCGCCGTGACGGTCACGATGCCGCCAACCCGGCCAGCTCCAGCAGCAGCCCCTTCACCTCCGTGGCGGCTATCCGGTCCCGGGCCGCCGACGCGTCGGAGCAGAGCAGCACCGGCCCGTCGGCGGGGTCGGCCGGCAGCCGCCCGTGCGACCCCCGCACCGCCCGCGCCCCGGCGTCCAGCCCGACCACGCTCATCAGGTATCGCATGCCGAGCTTCTTGCGCGCCAGCGCGACGGCGGCGCGCCGCTTCGCCGCACCGGGAGCCGCCGGGTCGAAGAAGAGCTCCGCCGGGTCGTACCCGGGTTTGCGGTGGATCTCGACCAGCCGGGCGAAGTCGGGCGCCCGGGCATCGTCCAACCAGTAGTAGTACGTGAACCAGGCGTCCGGCTCCGCGACCAGCACCAGCTCACCGGCGCGCGGGTGGTCCAGCCCGTAGCTCACCTTGCCGGCGGCGTCGAGCACCTCGGCCACCCCGGGCAGCGCCGCGCAGAGCTTCGCCACCGCCGGTACGTCCGCCGGATCGCGCACGTAGACGTGGGCGATCTGGTGGTCGGCGACCGCGAACGCCCGGGAGGTCCACGGGTCGAGGTACTCCATGCCAGCCTGGGTGTGCACCCGCAGCAACCCTTCGGCGCGCAGCAGCCGGTTCACGTCGACCGGCCGGGAGACGTCGGTGATGCCGTACTCCGAGAGCACCACCACCGTCGCGTCCCGCTCCCGCGCGGCGTCCAGCAGCGGGGCGAGCACGCCGTCCAACTCGGCCGCTGCGGCGGCGGCCTGCGGCGCGGATGCACCGAAGCGTTGCAGGTCGTAGTCCAGGTGCGGGACGTAGACCAGGGTCAGGTCGGGTGACTGCTCGGCGAGGATCCGCTGAGCCGCCTGGCAGATCCACCGGGACGACGCCAGCCCGGCCCCCGGCCCCCAGTAGTTGAAGAGCGGGAAGGTGCCCAACGCCGTGGTGAGCGAGTCGTGCAGCTGCGGCGGATCGGTGTAGCAGTCCGGGTCCTTGCGCCCGTCGGCGTGGTACACCGGGCGTGGGGTGACGGTCCAGTCCACGTCCGCGCCCATCGCGTACCACCAGCAGACGTTCGCCACCGTGTAGTCCGGCCGGACCCGGCGCGCCGCCTGCCACAGCTTCTCCCCGCCGACCAGCGCGTTGTGCTGCCGCCAGAGCAGCACCTCGCCGAGGTCGCGGAAGTACCACCCGTTGCCGACGATCCCGTGGTCGGCCGGGCGGCTCCCGGTGAGGAAGGTGGACTGCACCGAGCAGGTCACCGCCGGCAGCACCGTGCCCAGTTCGGCGCGGAACCCGGTGTCGGCCACCGCGCGCAGCCGGGGCATGTGCGCCAGCAGGCGCGGGGTCAGTCCCACCACGTCCAGCACCACCAGCTGTCGACCCATCAGGCCGCCACCTCACTTCGATGAAGGGTCAGCCCGAGGGCGACCAGCTCGTCTCGGGCGAAGGCCAGCTCCGCGGCGATCCCGGCGGCCAGCTCCGCGTCGGTGTGCGGGCGCCGCGCGGCCGGCAGCACCCCCCAGGTGTACGTCTCCACGTCGAGGTGATCACAGTCCGCGTCCGGGCCGGCGAGGAGCGCGGCCAGCGCGGCGCGCAGCACCGGCAGGGTCGAGCCAAGCGGCGGCTCGGGTGGGGCGTGCAGCGGCACGTGATAGTGCACCCGCCACGGGCCCGGCAGCGCCGCGTCGAGCGCCGCGTCCAGGTCGTCGGCCGCCCAGGCCGGGTCCGCCGGATCCGCCGGACTGAAGCCACCGCCGGTCGCGGCGAGGCCAGCGCCGGTCGAACCGGTCACCGTGGTCGCGCTGGGCGAGCCGGTCGCGGCGGCGCAGCTGGCGGTGCGGGTCTGGTGCAGGAACCGCGGCTCGACCCAGCGGCGCAGCGCGGCGGCGTCACCGGTCGGGTCGGCCGCCTCCAGCGCGGCGGAGACCTGCACCTTCACCACCGGCAGGCCGGCCGCCGCCAGCCGGTCCAGGGCGGCGGCCGGTTCCTCCCAGGCGCAGGCGAGGTGGGCCAGGTCCAGGCAGACACCGAGCCGCTCGGTGTCCACTCCGGACAGCATGGTCGCCGCCTGCGCGCTGCTCTCCACGACGCAGCCGGGCTCCGGCTCGAAGCCGACCCGCACCGGCCGGCCGGTCTCCCGCTCGACGTCGGCGAGCCCGGCGGCGAGCTGGTCGAGGCGGCGTCGGGCGGCGTCGGCCCGGGTCGCGTCCCAGGGTGTGCGCCAGGCCAGCGGCAGGGTGGAGACCGAGCCCCGGGCGGCGTCGTCGGGCAGCAGGTCGGCGAGCACCCGGGCCAGGTCCAGGGTGTACCGGAGCCGGTCGTCGGTGGTCCAGTCCGGGTGGTAAACCGCGCCCTTGACCACCGGGGCCTGGAAGGACGCGTACGGGAAGCCGTTGAGCGTGACCACCTCCAGGCCGCGTACCGACAACTCGGTGCGCAGCCGGCGGCGGGCGTGCGGATCGGCGGCCAGCTCGGCGGCGACCGGGGCGGCCAGCCACAGCCCCAGGCCGAGCAGGTCGCTGCCGAGCGCCGCGCGGACCGGCACCGCGTACCGGTCGAGCTGGTCGAGGATGCCGGCCAGCTCCTCGGCCGGGTGCACGTTTGTGCAGTAGCCGAGGTGGACGGTGCGCCCGCCGGCGTGCCGCAGCCGCATCAGCTGCCGCCGCGCAGGATGGAGTTGCCGGCGAAGGTCGCCTCCGGTGCCTCGACGTCGCTCAGGTCCAGCCGGCCGGACTGCCCGTAGAACTCGACCGGGTTGCGCCAGAGCACCCGGTCGACGTCGTCCTCGGAGAAGCCGGCGAGCAGCATCGCCTCGCCGGTGGCCCGGGTGAGCAGCGGATCCGAGCGGCCCCAGTCGGCGGCCGAGTTGACCAGGATCCGTTCGGTCCCGTACGCCTTGAGCACCTCGACCATCCGGGGCGGCGACATCTTGGTGTCCGGGTAGATCGAGAAGCCGAGCCAACAGCCGGTGTCCCGGACCAGTTTCACGGTCACCTCGTTGAGGTGGTCGAGCACCACCCGGCCCGGTGCGATGCCGGACTCGGCGACCACGGCGAGGCTGCGCTCGACGCCGCGGGCCTTGTCCCGGTGCGGGGTGTGCACAAGCGCCGGCAGGTCGTGCGCCACGGCCAGGGCGAGCTGGGCGGCGAAGGCGGCGTCCTCCTCGGGTGTCATCGAGTCGTACCCGATCTCGCCGACCGCGACCACGCCGTCCTTGTCCAGGTAGCGGGGCAGCACGTCGAGCACCGGCCGGCAGCGCGGGTCGTTGGCCTCCTTCGGGTTGAGCGCAACCGTGGCGTGGTGGCGCACCCCGAACTGGCCGGCCCGGAACGGCTCCCAGCCCACCAGGGAGTCGAAGTAGTCGGTGAACGATCCGACGCTGGTGCGCGGCTGACCGAGCCAGAATGCCGGTTCCACCACCGCCCGCACGCCCGCAGCGGCCATCCGCTCGTAGTCGTCGGTGGTCCGGGACGTCATGTGGATGTGCGGGTCGAAGATGCGCATCACGCCTCCCTGTGGTGCGGTTGGCCGGTGGCGATCAACCGGCCCGGCGGATCGGTGGTGGTCAACCGGTCCAGCAACTCGGTGGCGTCGGCGGGCATGCTCCGGCCGGCGGCCCGCCGCTCGGCGGCGAGCGCGGCGAGCATCGTCGCCAGCTCCCCGTCGGCGCGGGCGTCGAGGTCGGCCACCACGGCCAGCGGTACGCCGGTGAAGACGCACTTGAGCACGGCCTGCCGCCAGGCCGGTGCGTCGAGGTGCTCCGCGTACGGGCCGAGGGCGGCGGCGACCAGCCGGGTGTCGTTGGTGCGCAGCGCGTCGTGCAGCAGCGGCAACCCGGCCGCGCCGACCGGCAGCAGCGGCAGCGCCTTGAGCACGGCCCGCTTCTCGGCCGCGTCCCCGGTGCGGTAGAGCGTCTCGACCCATTCCGCGTGCCCGCTCGGCAGGGTGGCCAGCAGCAGCGCGCGGGCCGCCTCGTCGGCGGTCCAGCCGGGCAGGTCGGGCAGGTCGGCCCGCCCGCAGCACCGACCGACCGCCGGAAAGAACCGGCCGATCGCCGCCGGCTGCACCGCGACGCCGCGCAGCGCCGCCGCCAGCCAGTCCGGATCGGGTACGCCCCGCAGGGCCGTCCGCAGCTCGTTCGGTGTCATCACCGTCTCCGCCCTTCCTGTGCTGCTGTCAGTGGTGCGCCGCCGGCGGACGCGGCCCGGAGGAAGTCCAGCGAGCGGGCGGCCACGGCCGGGGCGGCGTGCGAGTGCCGGGGCAGCTCGACCGCGACCAGACCCCGGTAGCCGACCTCGCGCAGCGCGGCCAGCACCGGCGGAAAGTCGATCTCGCCCGTGCCGAACTCCAGGTGCTCGTGTACGCCCCGCCGCATGTCGTCGATCTGCACGTTGACCAGGTGCGCGCCGACCTCGCGGACGCAGTCGGGCACCGGCGCAGGCTCCAGGCAGCGGCAGTGCCCGATGTCGAGGGTGATGCCGAGCGTCGCCGGCCGCCCCAGGGCCGCGTGCAGCCGGTGCCAGCCCGCGATGTCCTCGACAAGCATCCCCGGCTCGGGCTCGAAGCCCAGCCGCACACCGGCGGCGTCGGCCGCCGCCACCACTGTGGCGCAGCCGGCCACCAGACGGTCCCAGGCGACGGCGGGCTGGACCTCCTCGGGCCGGATCCCGGCCCAGTAGGAGACCGCCTCGGCACCGAGGTCGGCGCCGATCGCCACCGCGCGACGCAGGAACTCCACCCGGCGGGCGGGATCGTCGTGCAGCAGCGTCGGCGCGTGCTTGTGCCAGGGGTCGAGCAGGTACCGGGCCCCGGTCTCGACCACCACCGCCAGGTCGAGCGCGGCCAGCCGGCGGCCCACGGCGGCGACCCGGCGGGCCAGCCCCGGCGCGAACGGGTCGAGGTGGTCGTGATCCAGCGTCAGCGCGACACCGGCGTAGCCAAGCTCGGCGATGACGGCAAGCGCGTCGTCGAGGCGGTGGTTGGCGAAGCCGTTGGTGCCGTACCCGAAGCGCAGGCCGCCGGCCCCCGCACCGGGGGCTGTGGGGTTGGCGGCGGCGGTCATGTCGGGGAGATCTTCCGGGCCAGTCGCCGGCCCAGCGGCGCGGCCGCCGCCACCGCCAGCCCGAGCAGGCCGGCACCGGCGCGCGCGGTCAACGCGCCCTGCAAGGCGGGCAGGCTGGTGATGCCGGCGCCGACCGCCGCGCGGACCCGGTCGGCGGTGGGCCGGGCGACCACTCGGGCCTGCGCGCCGCCGTAGCGGGTGGCGTACCAGCCGGCGAGGACGGCGGGCAGCGCCGCCGCGACGGCAGCCAGGCCAACGCGTTCGCCGGAAGGTTCGGCGGCTCGCCGGCCGGCCCCGGGCCGGAGCGGTCCGGGTGGGCGGGCGGCGCTGGCGGCGACCAGGGCGGTGCCGGCGAGGGTGCCCAGCGGCAGCAGGGCGTCGGCGCCGTGCACCTCGCGGCGGGACAGGGCGGTGACGGTCCAGGTGTGCGCGGCCACGGTGGCTACCGCCGGCAACGCCCGCACCGGCCGGGCGCTGGCGCCGAGCAGCACGTCCAGGCCCCGACAGGTGGCCATCACGGCCGGTCCGGCGGCGGTGTTCTTGGCCACCAGGTCGTACCCCCAGACGGCGGCGGCCAGCGGCAGCGCAACGGCGACCGAACGGCGTCCACCGGCCGCGGCGGCGAGCCCGACGCCCGCGGCGGTGAGGCCGGCGGCCAGGCCGACCGCGACGCCGGGGCGGACCCGTCCGCTGGGGATCGGCCGCTCCGGGCGTTCGACGGCGTCGAGCCGCCGGTCGGCCCAGTCGTTGGCGGCCATGCCGGCCCAGTAGAGCAGGACCGACGCGGCGGCCAGGGCGGGCGTACGCGGGCCGAGCGTGCCCGCCGCGGCGGCACCGGCGATCACGTCGCCCGGCACCGAGAGCGCGGCCGGTGCCCGGACCAGCTCGGCGAGGTCAGCCACGCGGGTCATCGGCACCTCCGGTGTGCAGCCGCTGGGCGAAGGCGCAGAGTCGGGTCCACTGCTCGGCGAGCGATCCGCTGCCGGTGCCGAGCGGGTCCTTGAAGAAGAAGGCGAGGTCGGCCAGCGCCCCGGTCTGGCCGGCGGCGTGCGCGGCGGCGGTGAGCCGGGCCAGGTCGAGCACGAGCGGGGCGGCCAGCGCCGAGTCGCAGCCGTGCCAGGTGAACTCCAGGCGCATCCCGGTGCCGAGGAAGCCGGCGAAGGTGATCAGGTCCCAGGCGGTCTTGAAGTCGCCCAGGTCCTCGACGTAGTCGATGCGGGTCTCCCCCTGCGGCAGGTAGCCGAGCGTCTCGCCGAGCACCCGCTGCTTGCTGCGGACCTTGGCGGCGTTGGCCGCCGGGTCGGCCAGCGTGGCACCGTCGCCCCCGCCGAGCAGGTTGAGCCCGGACCAGGACCGCACGGCGAGGTTGCGCATCGCGAACATCGGCGCGAGCACCGACTTGAGCAGGGTCTCACCGGTCTTGCCGTCGTGCCCGGCGTACGGCACCCGGTGGGTGTCGGCAAGCGCGGTCAGGGCCGGCAGCCGCAGGCCGGTGGAGGGGGTGAAGTCGACGTACGCGCAGCCGGCCGTCACCGCCGCGTACGCGTAGAGCGAGCTGGGCGGTAGCACCTCGTCGGGGCCGGCGAGGGCGGCGTGCAGCGCGTCCGGCTCGGCGTGCGCGGGGTGCGGGCGGCACGCCGGCTCGGTGGCCGCGACGTTTACCACCACCACGCTTGCCAGCCGGTGCCGGTCGCGGAACTCGGTGAGGTCGCGGACCAGCGTGGCGGCCCGGTCGGCCTGGCTGCCTCCGCTGGGTGCCGGGCGCAACTCCCGCTCGACGGCGGCCAGTTCCTCGGGCAGCGCGGCGACCAGGCGGGCGGGCAGCACCCCGGCGGCGGCCAGCGCCTCGGCGCGTTTGGCCAGTGGGGTGGCGACCACGTCGTGCCCGCCGAAGACCAGGTCGGCGAAGGCCGGCAGGGCCGGGCCGTTCAGCGCGGGCAACTCGGTGACACACCCGGTCGGCCCGGTCAACCCGGCCCGCAGGGCGAGCGCCCCCACGACGCTGGTGGTCGCGACCGAGCCGCGCGCTCCCACCAGCCAGACACCCGTACGCATGGCGCTCCTTCCCGGTCGGGGAATCCGGCCATTGGATTACATGAATATCACAGATTTATTAAGAAAGATACCCTTTGTGCGGATGTGCCCCGTCCGCCCGGCCGCCCAGGGTGAAGGCTCGCCGGCCCGGCGGCGAGGTCGGCGGCGACGCCGCCGCACCGGCGACCCGGAGCGGGCCCGACGGACGGGGCTGGCAGGCAGGGGCGGTCGGCGTCGCGCCCCCGCCTGCTCCGCATCCGGCCGGGCGCGAACTTGGCGCGTCCGGCCGGACGACTTGTCGAAGACGGACCGCCTCGATGCGGTTGAGGTCTCTCCAGCCCGAGGGCCGTGGTGCGGCCCTCCGGTGTGGCCGGGGAATCCCGGTCCGGCCACACCGGAGGAACCGCGCTGCTCGTGCCCACCGGCGTCACGGCCTGCGGGCACACCCTCCGACACCGACCCGTACCGGCCGCGGGGCGCAACCGCGGCCGACCCTCGCCGGTCGGCACCGGAGGTGGCTCAGGCGACGGCCCCCGCCAACGCCGGCTCCACCTCGGTCCAGGAGGACCCCAGTTCGGCCGAGCGGACCACCGCGTCCAGCACCAGCTGCACCTGCAACGCCTCGGCGAAGGACGGCGTCGGATCCGCGCCGGTCGCCACCGCCTCGATGAAGTCGCGCATCTGATGGGTGAAGGAGTGCTCGTACCCGATGATGTGGCCCGGCGGCCACCAGGCCGACAGGTACGGGTGTTCGGCCTCGGTCACCAGGATCCGGCTGAAGCCCTGCTCCGCGGCGGGCCGCGTCGCGTCGTAGAACTCCAGCTCGTTCAGCCGTTCCAGGTCGAAGGCGACGCTGCCCAGCGACCCGTTGACCTCGACACGGAGGGCGTTCTTGCGCCCGGTGGCGAACCGGGTCGCCTCGTAGGTGGCAAGCGATCCGCCGTCCAGTCGGGCCACGAAGATGGCCGCGTCGTCGACGGTGACCGGGCCGGTGGCGGCGCTGCCCCCGTCGGCCTGCGCCGCCAACCCGCTCGACTCGGCCGGCAGCGGCCGCTCCTTGACGAACGTCTCGGTCACCGCGCTGACCCCGCTGATCCGCTGGCCGGTGACGTACTGGGTCAGGTCGATGATGTGCGCGCCGATGTCACCCAGCGCGCCGGAGCCCGACACCTCCTTACGGAGCCGCCAGACCAGGGGGAACTGCGGGTCCACGATCCAGTCCTGAAGGTAGGTGGCCCGAACGTGCCGGATCTCGCCGAGTCGTCCCTCGGCGACCAGCTGCCGCATCAACGCCACCGCGGGCACCCGCCGGTAGTTGAATCCGCACATCGACCGCGCCCCGCCGGCGCGGGCGTTGGCCGCCGCGGCGGCCATCTCCCGGGCCTCGGCGACCGTGTTGGCCAGCGGCTTCTCGCACAGCACATGCTTGCCGGCGGCCAACGCGGCCAGGGCGATCTCGGCGTGGCTGTCACCCGGTGTGCAGATGTCGACCACGTCGATGTCCGGCCGGGCCACCAGTTCCCGCCAGTCGGTGGTGTGTTCCTCCCAGCCGAGCCGGTCGGCGGCCTCGGCCACCTTCCCGGGATCCCGGCCGCAGACGGCCACCATCCGGGCCCGCGCCGGCAGGTCGTACACCCGGTTCACGGTGCGCCACGCCTGCGAGTGCGCGGCACCCATGAACGCGTAGCCGACCATGCCGACCCGCAGTTGGTTGTCGTTCGTGGACAAGGTGGGTCTCCCCCCGTTGTGTCAGAACCCGAGCTTCAGGTAGTCGCTCGCGTTCTCCTTCGTGATCGTTTCCGAGGCGAGGACGATCTCCTTGGGCACCTGGAGTTCCACCAGGTCGGACATGCCCCGGCCCTGGCCGATCAGCCGGGCCAGGGAGATGGCCGAGGAGGCCATCGACGGGCTGTAGGTCACGGTGGCCTTGAGCACCGTGTTGTCGGCCTGGATGTCCTCCATCGCCTTCTTCGAACCGGCGCCGCCGACCATGAAGAACTCGTTGCGGTTGGCCTGGCTGATCGCGGCCATCACGCCGATGCCCTGGTCGTCGTCGTGGTTCCAGATCGCGTCGATCTTCGGCAGCGCCTGGAGCAGCTGGCTCGCCTCCTGCTGACCGGAGTCCACGGTGAAGCGGGCCGCCCGCCGGTTGGCCACCTTCAGGCCGTGCTGGGCCAGGGTGTCGTTGAAGCCCTTCGTGCGCTCCTGGGTCAGCTCCAGCTCGTCCATGCCGGCGATTTCGGCGATCACCGGGTTGCTGACGCCCTTGGCCTTGAGCTGCTCGAAGATGAAGTTGGCCGCCGAGACGCCCATGCCGTAGTTGTCGCCCTTGATCTGCAACCGGTAGGCCTTGGCGTCCGGGAAGGCCCGGTCCAGGTTGACCACCGGGATGCCGGCCGCCATCGCCTCCAGGCCGAAGGAGTTGAGCTCCTTGCCGTCGTGCGGCAACAGCACGATCACGTCGGGCTTCTGCGAGATCAGCGTGGAGAGCGCCGCCCGCTGGGCCGCCGCGTCCGCGCCGGCCTCGACCGTCTTGAACTCCACGTCGGAGTACGCGCCGGCCTGTGCCTTGGCGTTGTTGGTGATCGCCGCGATCCAGCCGTGGTCGGCGGCCGGCGCGGAGAAGCCGATCGTCACCTGCTTGCCGGGCTCGGCGTTACCGCCGCCGTCGGCCGCCTTGGTCTGTGCCTCGGTCGGCGTGCTGCTCTCGTTGCTGGTGCAGGCCGAGAGCAGTACGCCGGCGCCGACGGCCGCCCCGCCGAAGAGCAGCCGGCGGCGACTGTGCTGGGTCATGACGACCTCCTGGGTTCAGGTGGTGGAGAGGGTTTTCGGGTGTGCGGGGCCCGGCCACCGTCGTGCCTCGGTGGCCTGGTTGGAGAATGGGGTTCAGCTGGTGGTCAGCCGGTTACGGCGGAAGAACTGGGAGAGGGTGCCGAACTGGACCTGCTGGATCAGGACGGCCGCGACGATGATGCCGCCCTTGACCATGTTCTGCGCCTCGGTGGAGAGGCCGTTGATCGCGAAGAGGTTGGTGATGGTGGCGAAGATGATCACACCGAGCAGGGAGCCGATGATGGTGCCCCGCCCGCCGCTGAGCAGCGTGCCACCGATGATCACGGCGGCGATCGCGTCCAGCTCGTAGAGGTTCGCCATCGCCGCCTGGGCCGAGGTGGCCTGGGCGGTGAGCATGATGGCGGCGATGCCGCAGCACAGCCCGGAGAGCGCGTAGAGCAGCAGGGTGTGCCGCTTGACGTTGATGCCGGCCAGCCGGGCGGCCTCCGGGTTGCCGCCGACGGCGACCGTACGCCGGCCGAAGGTGGTGCGGTTGAGCAGCACCCAGCCGGCGACGACGACCGCGGCCAGGATGTAGACAAGCAGCGGGATGCCGAGCAGGTTGTTGCTGGCGATGCCGTTGATGGTGCCGTTCTGCGAGATCTGGGTCTGCTTGTCGGAGATCTCGGCGGCCAGACCCCGGGCGGCCACCAGCATGGCCAGCGTGGCGATGAACGGCACCAGCCGCCCGTACGCGATGAGGGTCCCGTTGACCAGGCCGACCGCCACCCCGACCACGATGGCGGTGAAGATCATGCCGCCGGCCCCGAAGCTCTGGGTGGCGACAGTGGTGCACCAGACGCCGGCCAGCGCGACTATCGCGCCGACCGAGAGGTCGATGCCGCCGCCGATGATCACGAAGGTCATCCCGACGGTGACCACGCCGACCACCGAGGCGAGCTTGAGGATGCTGAGCATGTTGGCCCAGACCCAGTCCGGATTGGAGTAGAGGTCGGAGCGGGTGGCCGCGCCGATGACGAAGAGCGCCAGCAGCACCCCGATCAGGGCGAGGTTACGGCGCGCGCCCTCGCCGCCGTCCCCGTGCCACCAGGAGAGCCTGCTGGTGGGTGCCGAGGGCTCCGGCGTCCCGTGCGCGCTGGCGGCCTCGGTCTCGGCCGGGTCCACCGGCGGTGACTGTGCCGGCAACTGGGTCGTGGTGGGAGGACTATCGGTCATGCCGGTGCGCCTTCCATCAGGGACCCCGCCATCACGAGGTCGAGGACGGTGTTTTCGTCGAGTTCGCCGGCCGGGGCCGTCCGGACGACCCGCCCTTCCCGCATCACCAGCACCCGGTCGGCCAGGCCGAGCACCTCGGGCACCTCGCTGGAGACCAGCAGCACCCCGACGCCCTCGGCGGCGAGCTGCCGGATCACCTGATAGAGCTCGGCCCGGGCACCCACGTCCACGCCCCGGGTGGGTTCGTCGAGCAGCAGCAGCCGGGTGCCGCCGAGCAGCCAGCGTCCGACCACCACCTTCTGCTGGTTGCCGCCGGAGAGGGTGCGTACCGCCCGCCGCACGTCGCGCGGTCGCATCTCCAGGCTCTCCGCGATCCGGTCCGCCTCGGCCTGTTCCCGCCCCGCGTCGATGAACCCGAAGCGGGCGTAGCGGCTGAAGGTCGCAAGCGTCACGTTGCGGTAGATCGGCTCGCCGAGCAGCAGCGCCTGGCTCTTGCGCTCCTCGGGCGCCATGCCCAGACCCGCCCGCACCGCCGCGCCGACGCTGCCCGGCCGGAGCGCCTTGCCGGCCATCCGTACGGTGCCCGATTCGGCCCGACGGGCGCCGTAGATGGTTTCCATCAGCTCGGACCGGCCGGAGCCGACCAGCCCGGCGATCCCGACGATCTCGCCGGCCCGGACGGTGAGCGACACGTCGGCGAACTCGCCGGACCGGGTCAGCCCCTCGACCTGGAGCAGGTCCTCGCCGATCTCGCCGCCGGCCGGGCGGTCCGGGAAGACGTACTCGATGGTCCGGCCGGTCATCCGGGAGACCAGCTCCCGGGTCGGGGTGTCGCGGGCCGGCAGGTTCGATGCGGTGGTCCGGCCGTCCTTGAGTACGGTCACCCGGTCGCCGATCTCGCGGATCTCCTCCAACCGGTGGGAGATGTAGATGACCGCGATGCCCTGCGCGGTCAGTTCACGGATGATCCGGAAAAGGTTCTCCACCTCGTCGTGGGCGAGCACCGCGCTCGGTTCGTCCATGATGATCAGCCGCGCCTCGTGGGAGAGCGCACGGGCCATGCTGACCACCTGCTTGCCGGCCGCGGGCAGCGCCCGGACCATCCGGCCGGGCGGGATCTCGGCGTGCCCGAGCCGGCCGAGGATCTGCCGGGTGTGGCGGGCCATCTGCCCCCGGCGGAGGAAACCGAAGCTGCGTGGCTCATGGCCGAGGAAGGCGTTCTCCGCCACCGAGAGGTCCTCGACCAGGTCGAGTTCCTGGTAGATGGTGGCGATCCCGGCGCGCATCGCGGCCTGCGGGTTGGCGAAGTTGACCGGCTCACCGCGCCACTCCACCAGCCCCGAGTCGGGCCGGTGCACCCCGGCGAGCACCTTGATCAGCGTGGACTTGCCGGCACCGTTCTGCCCGAGCAGGCAGTGCACCTCGCCCGCGCGTACCTCAAGCTGCACACCGTCCAGGGCGCGTACGCCGGGAAAGGTCTTCACAACGTCGGTCAGGCGCAGGACAACCTCGCCCGCGACGGTGTCGGTAGGTGCCTCGACCAGTGGAGCACCGGGGCCGGACTGCTCGCTCATGACGATCCTCCACTCCACTCGTTCATGCCGCCTCGCCGAAGGCCAGGTCGCTTGCGAGCACGGCGGCGCCGGCCACGCCGGCCCGCGGTCCGAGCTCGGAGAGCACGACCGGCAGGTTGCCGGTGGCCAGCGGCAGTGAGCGGCGGTAGACCACGCTGCGAATCTCGGCGAGCAGGATGTGCCCGAGCTGGGCGAGCCCGCCGCCGATCACGATCATCGACGGGTTGGTGAAGCTGACCAGCCCGGCCAGGACGCTGCCGACCCGGCGCCCGCCCTCGCGGATCAGCTGGATGCAGGTCACGTCCCCCTCGCTGGCGCCGGCGGCCACGTCGAGGGCGGTGACCGTACCCTGCATGGCCAGCCGTTCGGCAAGCGCCGGAGAGGAACCGGCCCGCGCCGCAGCGGTCGCGTCCTTGGCCAGCGCCGCGCCGCTGAACAGCGCCTCCAGGCAACCGGCGTTGCCGCACGAGCAGATCGGCCCGTGCGGGTCGACCTGGATGTGGCCGACGTCCCCGGCGCAACCGTCGGTGCCCCGGTAGACCTCGCCGCTGAGGTAGATGCCGCAGCCGATGCCGGTGCCGATCTTGACGAACAGGAAGTCGTCCACCGAGTGCGCCACCCCGCCGTGCCGCTCGCCGATGGCCATGATGTTCACGTCGTTGTCGACCACCGCCGGGCAGCCGTGCTCCCGGGTGAGCAGCTCCCGGACGGGAAAGCGGTCCCAGCCCGGCATGATCGGCGGGGAGACCGGCACGCCGTCGCGGAAGCTGACCGGACCGGGCACCCCGATGCCGACCGCGTCGAGCCGCTCGTAGACCCCGTCGGTCCGGGCCTTGTGCAGCAACTCGTTGACCCGGTGGAGAATGGCCTTGGGACCGGACCTGATGTCGGCCGCCTCCGCGTACGCGGCGATCGGCTCCAGCCGCCCGTTGACCACCTCGACGTCGATGGAGCTGGCACCCAGGTCGACGGCGGCGAAGCGCAGCTGCGGCCGCAGCTCGACCAGGGTGGAGCGGCGCCCACCCCGGGACGCCGCCTTGCCCGCCTCGGCGACGTAGCCGAGGGCGACCAGCCGCTCCAGCTCGGCGAGCAACCGGGGGCGGGGCATCTGGAGCCGGTCGGCGAGCTCGGCCCGGGACAGCGCGCCCTCGTCGCGCAGCAGCCGCAGCAGCCGGACGTGCAGGGCATCGGCGGTGTGCACGGCTCACCTCTCACCGGACTCGTTTACATCGACGCAATGTCGATGAGTGGTGTCCGACACAGTAGGAGCCGCCGACGTACGGTGTCCAGACCTTAGAGCGAATCAGACCCAACTTTTGTTGGATCTAGCAAAAGCTATCGGCGGGACGTCCGTAGCCAGATCCGCAGGTCAGCCCGGCTGCCCAGGGTCATCGTCCGAACGCAATTTGCGATCATCACGCAGCTCGACGTAGGGCTCGCGGTCGGCCGGCCGCAGCCCGCCCGCGAGCGCCCGGCCACGGGCCAGTTCGGCGTCGAGTTCCGCGCCGAGCAGAATCGCCACGTTGCTCAACCAGAGCCAGACCAGGAAGATGATCACGCCGGCGAGCGCGCCGTAGGTCTTGTTGTACGAGCCGAAGTTCGCCACGTAGAGCGCGAAGCCGCCGGAGACCAGCAACCAGAGCAGCACCGCAAGTACGCCACCCGGGCTCACCCAACGGAAGCAGCCCTGCCGCGCGTTCGGCGACGCCCAGTAGAGGATCGCGAACATCAGGCTGACCAGGAGCAGCAGCACGGGCCACTTGGCGACGTCCCAGACCGTCACCGCCGTCCGGCCGACCCCCAGGGCGGAGCCGACGTGCTCGGCGAACCGGCCGGTGAAGACCACGATCACCGCACTCGCCAGCAGCAGCAGGCCGATGACCGCGGTCACCCCGACCCGGATCGGCAGGGTCTTCCAGATCGGCCGCCCCTCGGGGACGTCGTAGATGACGTTGGCGGCGCGCATGAAGGCCGCCACGTAGCCGGAGGCCGACCAGAAGGCGGCCAGCAGGCCGACGATCGCGGCGATCCCGGCCAGCCCGCCGTTCTGCTGGGCCTGGTCGAGGGCGGCGCCGAGGATCTGGCGGATGTTCTGCTCCGGCACCGCCTGGTCGACCGTGTCCCGGACGCCCTGGGTGGCTCCGGGACCGAGCAGGCCGAGCAACGAGACCAGGACCAGCAGGCCGGGGAAGATCGAGAGCACGCCGTAGTAGGTGAGCGCCGCGGCCCAGTCGGTCAGCCCGTCGTCGCCGAACTCCCGGACCGTTCGACGCAGCGCCGCCACCCACTCATGCCCGGACAGTCGAGTCGGGCGGGTGGGCGCAGCGCGGCCGGAGTCCGGCCGCTCGCCCCGCTCCGGCCCGCCGTCGGCGGGTCGCCGCTGGGGGTCGCGTCCGTCCGGACGGGAAGACTCGGCGACCATCGCCCCTCCTCAAGCTCGCTGCCATCGCCCGTTCACATGCCCGGACACCGGCCGCGGGTAACCCCCGGACGGCGCAGCAGCCTGAATTCGGCGGGAAATGCGTCGGTCGGCGTTCCCAGCCGGACCGAGTTCCGCCGATTCCGGCGAGGCCGGGGAATGCGCGGAGGCACCCCTTCCCCGGCCTCCCGGCGTGGCTTCCGGGCCCGCCGGCCCGTGACCGAGCCTCCACCATCACGACACTCTGCGTGGTCAGTTGCACACAGAGTAACCATGAGAACAACTTTTTACCTTGCCGAAAATGGCCACCGGATCGCCATCAAAGCCCTAAAAACGGACGGTCCGCCAGCGCGCCACGCGCAGCCCGCGCGGGACCGATCGGCACGTCCACCCCAATCGCGAAAGGGATTCCGAATCATTCATCTCGGCGAGTGACTGAAACAAAATGAAAGTCACTCAGGGAAACGATGATCGACAATGTTCCCAACGCGGAGTCAATTCGCGTATCGTCCCCCATCGTGTCGGCTATCCGATTCACCGAAGATTCCGGACCCGAGGCGAACCGCCCCCACGCCGGCGTGGCGGAGATCGACCGGGACACCGCGACGACGCCCCCGCGCCGCGACCGCCCGGCGGTTCGGGACGCCGCTGCCGACCGGCCGCCGGAAACGGCTGTCGATCCCCGCGAACTGGCGGCCCGGTTCGAGGAGGAGAAGCCCGGTCGGCCCCTCTCCGGCCCGGTAGCCGTCGTCCTGACCGCCGCGACACTGACGATCGCCCTGCTCGCGCTCTGGCAGGTGTTCCAGCCACTCGCCCAGGGCAGCAAGTACTACCTGATCTACTTCCTGGCCGGCGTACTCCCGCTTGTCTTCCTCGCCTACCCGGCCGACCTGCGGCTGCCCCGCCTGCGTCGGCCCGGCACCGACGACGCGCAGGTGACCGCACCGGGCCCGACCGAACCGAGCCGGGTCGACTGGACCCTGGCCGCCACCGCCCTGACCTGCTGCCTCTACCCGGTGCTGCCGGTCGACCTGTTCGGCGGGGGTGGCGGCTACGACGCCTTCCTCGACCGGCAGGGGCTGCTCGTCGGCATGGACGTGGCGATGGGCACCGTCCTGCTGCTCCTGCTGCTGGAGGGGTGCCGCCGCACCACCGGCTGGATCCTGCCCGCCGTCTGCCTGGTCTTCCTCGGCTACGGCTACTACGGTGGCCTGCTGCCGCAGCACTGGGCGGTGGCCCACGCCGGGCTGGACTTCGGGCAGCTCGTGGACGCCTTCTACAACTCCGACAGCGGGTTCTACGGCACCCCGCTGGACGTGGCGGCCACGTACATCGTGCTCTTCACCATCTACGGGGCGGTGCTCGACCTCTCCGGCGCGGGCCGGTTCTTCGTGGACCTCTCCGCCGCGGCGTTCCGGCGGTCCCGCACCGCTGCCGGCCGTACGGCTGTGGCCTCCGGCTTCCTGCTCGGCACCGTCTCCGGCTCGGGGGCGGCGACGACGGTGAGCATCGGCGCGGTCACCTGGCCGATCCTGCGCCGCGCCGGCTACCCGGCGGAGCGGGCCGGTGGGATGCTCGCCGCGGCCGGCGTGGGCGCGATCCTCTCCCCGCCGACGCTCGGCGCGGCGGCCTTCATCATCGCCGAGTACCTCGGCGTGTCCTACCTGCGGGTGCTCGGCTGGGCGATGGTGCCGACCGTGCTCTACTACCTGGGCATCGTGCTCTCGGTGGAGATCGACGCGCGGCGCTCCGGGGTCCGGCCGGCGGCCCTCGCGGCCGGTTCCGCCTGGCGGCTGCTGGCACGTTCCGGGTACCACTTCGCCTCGCTCTTCGCCATCGTCGGGCTGCTCGCCGTCGGGGTGTCGGCCACCCGCGCGGTGGTGCTGGCCACCCTGCTCGCCGTCGCTCTGTCCTTCTTGGACCGGCGGCACCGCCTCACCCCGGCCCGACTGCTCACCGCGCTCTCCGGCGGCGTACGCGGCGTGCTCGCGGTCACCGTGGTCTGCGCGGCGGCGGGCATCATCACCGCCACCACCACGAAGACCGGCCTCGGCCCGCAGGCCGCCGCGCTGCTTGTCAACGCGGCCGGCGTGATCAGCTCCGAGCCGGCCGTGGTGCTCGCGCTAACCGCCCTGCTCGCCGCCGTCGCGCTCACCCTGCTCGGCCTGGCCGTACCGGTCACCGCGTCCTTCGTGATCGGTTGGGTGATCATCGGGCCGGCCCTGCTCGGACTCGGCGTCAGCGCCCCGGCCGCAGCGATGTTCGTCTTCTACTTCGCGGTCCTGTCCGAGGTGTCGCCGCCGACCGCGCTGGCCGCGGTAGCCGCCGCCGCGGTGACCGGTGGGCGGGTGGTGCCGACCATGTGGCACACCCTGCGGTACGCGCTGCCGGCGTACCTGATCCCGCTCGCCTTCGTGGTCACCCCGACCGGACTCGGCCTGCTCGGCATCGGCGGACCCCAGCGGATCGTGGTCGCCACCACGGTCACCGCCCTCGGCGTGGCGGTGCTGGCCGTCGCCGCCGGCGGCTGGCTGCCCGGCGTCGGCCCGGCGGGGGTGCCGGAACGCATCCTCGGCGCGGTCGCCGGGCTGGCGCTGCTCTGGCTGCAACCCGTGCCCGTCGCGATCGGCGCCGTGCTGGCCGGCGTCATGGCGGTGGGCGTGCTCGTACGACGCGGATCCGCCGGGCCCACCGGCGGGACGCGAGCCGGATCACCGGCATGACTCAGGAAGGAGCGACAGTGAGACGGATCAACGTGCGGTTCGCGGCGGGGCTGGGGGCACTCACCCTGGTCGCGACCGGAGCCGCTGGCTGCGGCGGCCGTCAGGGCTCCGCGGCCACGGACGACACCGCGAGCGCCGTCACCTGTGAGGTGGCCGAGAACACCCGGGTCGGCATCGCCACCGGCAACGCCACAGGGGTCTACTACGTGGTCGGCAACGCACTGGCCGGTCAGCTCGCGGACAGCACCGGCGGCCGGCTGACCGGCACCGCGGCCGAGACCGGTGCCTCGGTCCAGAACATCGAACAGCTCGTCGGCGGCCAGTACGACGTGGCGTTCTCCCTGTTCGACACGGCGGTCAACGCGGTGCAGGGCAAGGGCAGCTTCACCGCACCACAGCCGGTCGAGGCCCTGGCCCGGATCTACGACAACTACACCCAGGTGGTCGTCCGGGCCGACGCGGGGATCAACTCGGTGGCCGACATGAAGGGCAAGAAGATCTCCACCGGCTCCCCCAAGTCCGGTACCGAGGTCATCGCCAACCGGCTGCTGGAGGCCGCCGGCCTCGACCCGGCCGCCGACATCCAGGCCCAGCGGCTCGACCTGACCAAAACCGTCGAGGGCGTCAAGGACGGCACCGTGGACGGCTTCTTCTGGTCCGGCGGCCTGCCCACCGGCGGAATCACGGACCTGTTCACCACCGCCGGCGACAAGGTGAAGTTCATCGACATCACGCCGCTGCTGCCCAAGATGAGCGAGCTGAACCCCGCATACCAGGCCGGCACGATCGGCAAGGACATCTACACCACCGCCGGGGACACCCCGACCATCGTGGTCCCGAACGTGTTGCTCGTCCGCAAGGACCTCGACGCCAACGTGGCCTGCGCCATCACCCGGACCGTGTTCCAGCGCAAGGACGCGCTGGCCCAGGCGAATCCCGCGGCCAACGGCATCGCCCTGGACAGCGCCCGCAAGACCGACCCGGTCGGCCTGCACCGGGGCGCGGTCAAGGCACTACAGGACCTCGGCGCGAGCTGACCAAAGGTGACCGGGCCGGGTGCTGACGCCCGGCCCGGTCGCCCCGACTCCGGGAGAAGCCCGTGCCGCTGTCCACCCTGGCCCGCGTACGCCGGCACAACCGTCCGACCGGGCACACCGACCGGCTCTGGTCGGTCCGTACCCAGCTACTCGCACCGATCCTGGTCGCCACCGCCGGTCTGGTCGTGCTGGGCGCGATCCAGACCAGCGACGCGCTCTCCGCCTCCGCCGACGCGCAGCGCGCCCGTACCCTGGCCGGCACCGCCACCGCCACCGTCTCCCTGGTCCACGAGCTGGAGCGGGAACTCGGTGAGACGGCCGCGCTGCGGCAGCGCGGCGGGACGTCCGGCCGGCCGCTGGTCGACGCCCAGCGGCGCCGGGTGGACGCGGCCGCCGAACGCTACCGCTCCGCCAGCTCGGACGCCCGTACCGCCGCGCCCGGGCTGGGTCGGGCCCTGGACGGCGTGACCGAACACCTCAACCAACTCGACGAGGCACGGGTCGCCGCGCTGCGCGCCGACACCGCCGACGGCGTCTACGTGGCCCTGGCTGAGTCGCTGCTTGTCGTCGCCGACGCGCTCCCCGCCCAGTTGCGCGACCCCGAGCTGGCCAACCGCGCCCGCGAGGTGGCCGCGGTCGCCGCCCAGGAGCACCTGGCCTCGCTGGAACGTGACCTGCTCCGGACCATCTTCGTCCGGGGCAGCCTGGCCGAGGGCGAGCTGGCCAGGCTCGGCCGGCTACGCGGCGCGCAGGAGCAGCGGCAGGCCGAGTTCTCCCGGATCGCCGGGGAACCCGCCACGGCTGCGCTCACCCGCCTGCTCGCCGGCACCGATGTCTCCACCGCCCGGCGGATGCGGGACAGCGCGTTGAACGCCGAGGCCGAGCCGGCCGCGCTCGCCACCGACGGCGACGCCTGGTACGTGGCGCAGAGCGGCGCCATTCGCCGGCTCAACCTGCTGGGCCGGGAACTCTCCGCCGAACTCGACCGCCGCGCCGTCACGCTGGCTGCCGAGGCCCGGCAACGGGCCCTGGTCACCGGCGGCTCCGCCGGCACCCTCGCGCTGGTCTCGCTGGCCGCCGCCGCCCTGCTGGCGGTACGCACCAGCCGCCGGCTGCGCCGGCTACGGGTGGCCGCGCTCGCCATGGCACACCGGGAGCTGCCCGAACGGATCACCGCGATCTCGGCCGGCGACAGCAGCCGGGCGGAGGGACCAGCGTCGCAGCTCACCGCGGGGATCAGTCGCGGGCGGGACGAGATCGCCCAGGTGGCCGAGGCGTTCGACACCGTGAACCGGGCCGCGCTGCGGCTCGCCGGTGAGCAGGCCGAACTGCGGATGGACGTGACCCGGATGGTCGAGGCGCTGGCCCGCCGCATCCGGACGCTGATCACCCGGCAGCTGCGGCTGCTCGATGAGTTCGAGCGGGAGGAGACCGACCCGGACGCGCTCGACCGGCTCTTCGCGCTCGACCATCTCGCCGCCCGGATGCGGCGTAACGGGGAGAACCTGCTGGTCCTCGCCGGTGGTGAACTGGGCCGCTCACACGAGGGGCCGCACCTGCTGGCCGACGTCGTACGCGGTGCCGCCTCCGAGATCGAGGAGTACGCCCGGGTCGAGATCGACGTACCCACCGTCGCGGTGCACGGGTCGGCGGTGGGCAACCTGGTCCACCTGCTTGCCGAGCTGCTGGAGAACGCGACCGCGTACTCACCGCCCCAGGCACCTGTGCACGTGGACGGCCGACGTACCGTCGACGGGCTCACCGTACGCGTGCACGACCAGGGCATCGGCGTCGGCAACAACCGGCTCGCCGAGATCAACGAACGGCTGCGGGCACCCGCCATGCTCTCCAGCGCGGCGGCCGGCAGCATGGGGCTGCACGTGGTGGCGCACCTGGCCGCCCGGCACAGCATCCAGGTACGGCTGCACAGCACCGGTGGCGGCATGGTGGCCCAGGTGGACGTGCCGGAGGCGTTGCTCACCCGGGCCGAGGAGATCAACGGCCGACCCACCATCGGTCCCCGGTCCGCCCCGTCGACCGCCGGTGCCTGGTTCCGGCCGCGGGCCGGCGAGCCCGTGCCGACACCGCCCAGAGCGGACCTGGTGACCACCGCGCCGGACCGGTTCAGCGTGCACCAGGCCCCGACGATGACCCTCCCGGTGGTACGCAACAGCACCGCCGGGGCCAGCTGGTCCGGTCCGGCACCGGACCGGCCGCCGGCCTGGACGGCCAACGGAGCCGCGACGGCCAACGGGCCCGGCACCTGGACCTCGACGGCCAACGGGCCGGGAAACGGACCAGCCACCGCCAACGGGCCAGCTACCGCCAACGGGCCGGCGAACGGACCAGTTACCGCCAACGGGCCGGGGAACCGGCCGGTCACCGGCCATGGGCCGACGGCCGGGAACGGGCCGGTCACCGGGAACGGGCCAGTCACCGGAAACGGGCCAGTCACCGGAAACGGGCCGACGGCGGCGAACGGTGCGGCCGGTCAGCCGGCGTGGGCACCCGGTGCCCGGCCGCCCGGGACGACCACCACCGGCCTGCCCCGACGGATCCGCGGCGATGGCTTGCAGGCCGAACTGCAGGACCTGCCGACCCAGCAGGCCGCCAGCGACCTGCTCGACCCCGAGGTGGTGCGGGCCCGGCTGTCCGCCCTCTCCGCCGGGGTCGCCTCCGCGATGCGACGTAACCAGACGAAACCGACCGGGAGGCCCGAATGATGACCAACGTCAGCCCCGGACTCGACTGGCTCCTGGCGAACTTCGCCGAGCAGGTCCCGGACGTGTCGCACGCCCTCGCCGTTTCCGGAGACGGACTGCGGCTGGCTGCCTCACCCCACCTCTCCACCGACCAAGCGGACCAGCTCGCCGCCGTGATCAGCGGCCTGGCCAGCCTGACCGTCGGCGCCGCACGACTGATGTCCGCCGGCCGGGTCCGGCAGCAGATCGTCGACATGGACGGCGGTGTGCTGCTGGTGATGGCGGTCGGCGACCGGGCCCTGCTCGGGGTGCTGGCCGCCTCCGGCTGCGACCTGGGCCAGATCGGCTACGAGACGGCCACCCTGGTCCAGCGGGTCGCCGAGGCCCTGGAACCGGCGGTCCGGGCATGAGCGCGGACCGCAGTCGGATGCTGCCTCATGGCGGCCCGCAGCGCCGACGGAGGGCCGGCATAAGCGGGCGACGGCGGCTGGGGGCGGCACTGCTCACGGTCGGGTTGCTGGTCGGGCTGACCGCCGGTTGCGGCAGCACCGAGGAGACTCCGCAGCCGAGCCCGTGGCACGACGGTCGGATCTTCCTGGCCACCGGCAACACCACAGGCGTCTACTACCAGCTCGGCGGCGGATACGCCGACGTCATCAGCCGCCACCTGCCCGGCTACGAGGCGCGCGCCGAACCGACAGGTGCCTCCGGGGAGAACATCACCCGGCTGGTCGAGGGCGACATGGAGATCGCCTTCAGCCTGGCCGACACGGCTGCGGACGCCACCGCCGGACGCGGGGCCTTCGCCGGTCGACCCCAGCCGGTCCGGGCCCTGGCCCGGGTCTACAGCAACTACACCCACGTGATCGTCCGGGTCGACGCCGGAATCACCGACCTGGCGGCGCTGCGCGGCAAGCGGGTCTCCACCGGTTCACCCAAGTCCGGTACGGACGTCATCGCGGGCCGGCTGCTCACCGCCGCCGGACTCGATCCGGAGCGGGACGTACGCCGGACCCGGTTGTCGCTGCCGGAGACGGTGACCCGGATGCGGGCCGGCACCCTGGACGCGATGTTCTTCTCCGGCGGGCTGCCCACGCCGGGCATCGCCGACCTGCTCAATGGTGCCCGGAACCGGTTCGCCCTGCTGCCGGTCGCCAACCTGATCGAGCCGCTCAGCGCCACCCACGGATCCGTCTACACCACCGCCGAGCTGCCCCGGAAAACCTACGACACGGCCGCCGCCACCCCGACCGTGACCGTGGCCAACGTGATCCTGGTCAGCGCGGACATGCCCGACCAGCTGGCGTACGACCTGACCCGGCTGCTCTTCACCTACCAGGCCGACCTGGCGGCGGCCCACCCCGAGGCCCGCAACTTCGACCGCCAGAGTGCCTCCTCCACCGACCCGATTCCCCTGCACCCCGGCGCCGCCCGCTACTACCAGGGCAGCTGACCCCTCCCCAACCCGGTTGACCATGAGGTTAGCGGCAGCAGTTGATCTTCAAAGTGCCGCTAACCTCATGATCAACGCGGTGGGGTGGGGTGGTGGGGGGGCTAGCGGTAGAGGAGGCGGGTCATTCGGCGTGAGGCGATCAGTAGGCCGACCGCCAGCATCAGGAGCAGGTAGGCCACGTCGAGCAGCATTCCCCGGTCGGCCGTGCCGACGGTCAGCCCGCGGATCAGGTGCACCGCCCGGTAGAGCGGGGTCACCTCGACCAGCCAGCGCAGCAGGGCCGGGTACGCCTCGGCGGGTACGAAGGTGCCGGAGAAGAGGAAGAGCGCGAACTGGGCCGAGTTGATCAGGTCGAATTCCTGCCAGCTGCGCATGAATGTGGAGATCGCCATGCCGAGCGCGCCGAACGCGAAGCCGACAAGCACCGCCGCCGGAAACGCGGCGAGCGCGCGGGCGGGCGTGGTCAGGTCCATCACCACCATCACCACCAGGAACGCGGCAGAGTACGCGCTGCCCCGCAGCATCGCCCAGGCCAACTCGCCGAGGGCGATCTCGAACGGCCGTACCGGGGTGGCGATCACCCCGTCGTACAGCTTCATGTACTTCATTTTTCCGAAGAAGTTGAATGTGGTCTCCGCGAGCGCACCGGTCATCGCCGACGAGGCGAGCATGGCCGGGGCGACGAAGGCCGCGTACGTGACGACCGCACCGCCGGGCAACGTCAGGTCGCCGATCAGCGCACCCACCCCGACGCCGATCGACAGCAGGTAGAGCAGCGGCTCGACGAAGCCGGAGATGAGCAGCAGCCAGTAGACGGACCGCAGGGCCGCGACATTGCGCCCGGTCACCGACGCGGATCGCCGCGACGCGGCGGCGACGTCGACCAGCCGGGGCAGCACCAGGTTGACCATGAACCCCTCCTAGACGACGAGCTTGCGGGCGAAGGCGCGCCGGGCGAGCAGCCAGCCCACGACCGTCCAGGCGGTGAGGTAGCCCAGGTGGCCGGCGACCGACCAGTGCGGGGCCACGCCGAGCACCGCCGCCCGGCACAGATCCACGGCGTGCCAGAGCGGCGTGGCGTACGCGAGCCAGCGCAGCACCAGCGGCAGCGACTCGACCGGGAAGAACACCCCGGCGAAGAGGGTCATCGGGATCACCGCGAAGCGGAACAGCATCGCCAGCCAACTGTCCGAGTCGACCGACGCGGCGTACGCGAAGGTGGGTGCGGCGACGGCAAGCGCGAGCAGCGCCACCACCGGCACGGCCAGCACCGCCCACGGCGACCGCAGCGCCCCCAGCGCGCCGGTCACCAGCAGGAACGCGGTGATCGAGGTCAGCACCCGGAACAGTACGAACGACAGGTGACCGGCGAGGATGTCGCCCACTCGCAGCGGCGACGAACGCTGCCCGTAGTAGATCTTCTGCCACTGGAGGTTACCGAACACCGGCCACGTCGACTCCGCGACCGCCACCTGCAACGCCGTCGACGCGAGCAGCCCACCGACGATCCATTCCAGGTAGGAGACGCCACCGACGCCCTGGTCGATGTAGGAGCCGACGCCGACGCCGAACCCGAGCACGGTAAGCGTGGGCAGCAGGAAAGACGAGAAGACACCGGACCGCCAGGTGCGCCGGTAACCCACCAGGTGGTATTCGAGCACCGTCAGGGCCGGCACCCGCGGCAGGGTGGGTCGGTCCCGGGTCAGCTGTGCCATGGCAGCACCCTTTCCAGTCCTGGGTCAGTCGACGAGGGTGCGGCCGGTGAGGTGCAGGAAGACGTCCTCCAGGCTGCTGCGCCGGACCAGCACGTTGGCCGGGCGCAGGCCGAGCGCGGCCACCTCGGCCACCGCCGCGTCACCGTCGGGCACGTAGACCAGAATCCGGTCGGGCAGCACCTCGACCCGTTCCGCAAGGGCGTCCAGCTTGCCGGCGAACGCCTCCTGCGAGTCGCCGGCGAAGCGCAGCTCGACCACCTCGCGGGTGGCGTGCCGCTCGATGAGCGCGCGCGGTGACCCCTCGGCGACGATCCGCCCGCCGTCCATCACAACCAGGCGGTCGCAGAGCTGCTCGGCCTCGTCCATGTAGTGCGTGGTGAGCACCAGCGTGACGCCTTGCCGCTTGAGCCGGAACAACCGTTCCCAGACCAGGTGCCGGGCCTGCGGGTCGAGGCCGGTGGTCGGCTCGTCGAGGAGCACGATGTCCGGCTCGTTCACCAGCGCGCGGGCGATGGTGAGCCGGCGCTTCATGCCGCCGGAGAGGGGCTCGACCTTGCTCTCCGCCCGCTCGCTGAGCTGCACGAAATCCAGCAGCTCGGCGGCCCGTGCCCGGGCCACCCGGCGGGGGATGCCGAAGTAGCGGGCGTACGTGGTGAGGTTCTCCCGGACGGTCAGCTCGGGATCGAGGTTGTCGAGCTGGGGGCAGACGCCGAGGCGGGCCCGGATGCCGGGGCCGTCACGCACCGGATCCATGCCGAGGATGCGCAGCTCCCCGGAGCTGGGCGGCGAGATGCAGCCGATCATCCGCATGGTGGACGACTTGCCGGCGCCGTTGGGGCCGAGGAAGCCGAACGCCTCACCGGGACTGACCGCCACGTCGATGCCGTCGACGGCGGTGAAGTCGCCGAACCGCTTGACCAGCCCCCGCGCCTGGATGAGTGGTTGTGCCATGGTCACCCCCGGACCCTAGACAGCCGGTCCGACACTTCCCACCGAGTTTCCGGTCCGCCGGGCGGCCCGGGGCTACCGCGGCGAGCGGCGGGTCACAGGTCCGAGGGCGTCGTCGCGGTGCGGGCCGCCGCCACCAGGCGGCCCGTTTCGTTAACCACGTCCTCGTCGTCGCCGGGGGTGCCGGGGTCGTAGTGGACCATCCAGGTGAGACCGTCCGCGCCGGGCACCCGCCGACCGACGATCCGGCCGGACCCGCCAGGCAGGGCATGATGCTGGGTGTACGCGACGGACCTGGTGACCCGGGTGCGTACCTGGTGCGGCAGTTCGCCCGGATCGAGCAGCAGGTAGCTCTCGGCCGGGCGGTCGGCGATCACCAGGTAGCCGTCGCGCTCGGTCACCCGTTCACCCGGGGTGACGCGCAACTCCCGGCCGGACCAGACGGCCTTGACGATCTCGTGCCAGCCGAGCCGGTGGCCCCGGCCGGGCAGCCAGAGCCCGAGGTTGCTGGCGACCACCACCCCGTCGCCCTCGCCGTTGCCGGCGGCGGCCCAGGCCAGCACCCGCTCGTCGCGGTCCAGCGGGGGGCGGGCGGCCGAGGGCAGCTTGGGCCGGCGGCGGAACAGTCCCATGTTTCTACAATCCTCCCGCTGCCTGCTCGCGCAGGGCTCGGGCGTGCTGCTCCAGCGAGAGCAACTCGCCGAAGGTGGCGAAGTACTCGTCCTTGTTGTTGACCGGATTGATCCGCTGGATCCGCGACTTCAGCTCGCGGATCCGGGCGGTCACCGAGCCCCACTGCAACCGGGCCATGGTGACCGAGACGTACCGGGGATCCGGGTCGCCGTCGATCCGCAGCGGCTCCACCGCCAGCTCGCCGACCAGGGCCTGGGCCGCGAGGTCGGCGCAGGCGTCGCGGACCGCCTCGATCCACACCGCGCCACCGGTGGCCGCCGCCGCCCCACCGGCCGCCGTGATCGCGGCCCGGACGACCACGTGCACCGGGTGCCGGTAGTCGGTCGCCTCGACGGCGTCGAACATCGGCCCGGCCAGCACCGGTTCCTGGAGGGCCAGCTTGAGCGCCTCCCGCTCGACCATCGACTGCGGGCTGTCCACTGTCGGTTCGGCCCGGGCGGGCCGCGCCGGCCCGTCCGCCGGTCGGCCCGAGGCGGCGGCCAGCACCGCCCGCTGCACCGGCTCGATCTCCATCCCGAGGTCACCGGCGAGCTTGCGGACGTACTCGGGGCGCTTCTCCTGGTCCTTGAGCTTGGCCACCAGCGGCGCGGCGCGGCGCATCGCCTCGACCCGGCCGTCGACGGTGTCCAGGTCGAACCGGCTGATCACGTGCCGCAGCGCGAAGTCGACAAGCGGCTCGCGGCGGGCGACCAGGTCGCGGACGGCCAGGTCGCCCTTTGCCAGGCGCAGCTCGCACGGGTCCATGTTGTCCGGGCTGACCGCGATGAAGGTACGCCCGACGAAGCGCTGGTCGTCCTCGAAGGCGCGCAGCGCGGCCTTCTGCCCCGCGGCGTCCCCGTCGAAGGTGAAGATGATCTCGCCCGCGACCGCGTCGGTGTCCAGCAGCAGCCGCCGCAATACGCCGATGTGGTCGGCGCCGAAGGCGGTGCCGCAGGTCGCCACGGCGGTCGGTACGCCGGCCAGGTGACAGGCCATCACGTCGGTGTAGCCCTCGACCACCACCACCCGGCCCTGCTTGGCGATCTCCCGCTTGGCCTGGTCGATGCCGTAGAGCACGTGCGACTTCTTGTAGATCGGCGTCTCGGGGGTGTTCAGGTACTTCGGGCCGTCATCGTCGTCGAAGAGCTTCCGGGCGCCGAAGCCGATCACGTCGCCGGTCAGGTCGCGGATCGGCCAGAGCAGCCGGCGCCGGAACCGGTCGATCAGGCTGCCGGAGCGCGCCGGCCGGGACAGCCCGGCGGTGACCAGTTCGTCGTGGCTGAAGCCGCGCTGGCGCAGGTGCCGGGTGAGCGGATCCCAGCCCTCGGGGGCGAACCCGCAGCCGTACCGCTCGGCGGCGGCCCGGTCGAAGCCCCGCTGGGCGAGGAACTCCCGGGCGGTACGCGCCCCGGCCGTGGTCAACTGGGCGGTGTAGAACTCCACCGCGGCGGCGTGCGCGGCGACCAGCCGCTGCCGCTGCCCCTGCTGCGGCCGGTTACCGCGCGGCGCGGACTTGTCGTCCTCGACGTAGCGCAGCTGCAACCCGGCCCGGTCGGCGAGCCGCTCCACCGCCTCCACGAAGCTGAGATGCTCGGCGTCCATCAGGAACTTGATGGCGTCGCCGCCGGCCCCGCAGCCGAAGCAGTACCAGACGTTACGGGCCGGCGAGACGTTGAACGAGGGACTCTTCTCGTCGTGGAACGGGCAGAGCCCCTTGAGGTTGCCGGCGCCGGCCGACTTGAGCGTCACCGTGTCGGAGATGACCTCGGCGATGGAGGTACGCTCCCGGACCAGCGCGATGTCCTCGTCCCGGATCCGCCCCGCCATGCCGCCACCCCCTCGCATACATCCTGCCCTGCCCGCTCCCGCGGGTAAGGAAGGGCCCCCTGTTAACGCCTCCGGTAGAGGAAGGGCCCCTTCTTAACAAAGCCGATCAACAACGCCCACCGTCAGCGGGCGCGCTCGCGAGGCGAGCAGGGCC
Organism: Micromonospora sp. PRAS1; assembly: GCF_059553435.1. Classification (NCBI taxonomy): domain Bacteria; kingdom Bacillati; phylum Actinomycetota; class Actinomycetes; order Micromonosporales; family Micromonosporaceae; genus Micromonospora; species Micromonospora sp. PRAS1. The sequence goes on along the minus strand of NZ_JCANNB010000040.1, from coordinate 10,369 downwards.
AGTCGCTCGGCGTCGGCGCTGCCCGGTGCGGCGGTGTAGGCGATCAGGATCGGTCCGGTACGTCCCGGCGGCGTACAGGCGTCCCAGTCCAGGCGCAGCTCGCCGACCTGTGGATGCGTGAACGCCTTGCTGCCGTGGACCGACTCGCGTACGTCGTGGCGGGCCCAGAGCTGCCGGAACTGCTCACTGCGGGGCTGAGCGTGCCGACGATCTCCTGGGCGCGCGGGTGCTCCGGATCGGCGGGGACCGCAGCCCGCAGGAAGCCCAGGTAGCTCAGCACCGTCTCGCGCCAACCGGGACAACGGTCCGGCGCCTCGGCATGGATGAACATGTCGATCAGTACGTTGCCCGGGCCGCGGCTCACCGGCGTCACGTACCTCTGAGGCCGCGTCGACCGACTGATGTTAAGAAGGGGCCCTTCCTATACACGAGGCGTTAAGAAGGGCACCTTCCTTACACTTGGGCGCGGCCAGCTGCGCGGCCAGCTGCGCGGTCAGCTGCGCGGTCAGCTGCGCGGTCGGCGACGCAGGTAGCGCCGGACCGGGGGTGGGTCCTCCTCCTCGTACGACCGGGCGGTGCGCACCGCCTCGGCCAGACCGTGCCGGCGGGTACGCGCCGGCACGGCGAGCAGCGGATCCTCGGCCATGTCCTTGACCAGCGCGGCGGCCAGACCGAGCATCACCAGCACGAACGGCAACGCGATCATGATGGTGGCCTGCTGGAGGGCGTCGAGCCCACCGGCGAGCAGCAGCACCGCGGCGACGGCACCGATCAGGATGCCCCAGAGGACCACAAGCACCCGGTGCGGTCGCAGCGCGCCTCGGGAGGTCAGCGAGCCGAGCACCAGCGACGCGGAGTCGGCGCTGGTGACGAAGTAGAGCGCGACGAGCACCATGGCCAGCACGCTTGTCAGCGCCGCCAGCGGCAGGGCGTTGAGCAGCCCGAACAGCGCCTGCTCGCTGCCGGCCGCGGCGTCCGCGACCAGGTCACGGGCCCCGGTGGCCTGCACCCGCAGCGCGCTGCCGCCCATGATCGCGAACCACACGGCGCTGGCGCCGCTGGGCACCAGCAGCACCCCGATCAGGAACTGCCGGACGGTGCGGCCCCGGGAGATGCGGGCGATGAAGGTGCCGACGAAGGGCGCCCAGGAGATCCACCAGGCCCAGTAGAAGATCGTCCAGCCGCCGAGCCAGGCGTGGTCCGAGAACGCCCCGGTGCGGGTGGACATGAAGACCAGGTTGCTCAGGTAGTCGCCGATCGAGGCGGGCAGCACCTCAAGCGTGTAGATGGTCGGGCCGACCACGAAGACGAAGAACATCAGCGCGACGGCCAGCACCACGTTTGTGGTGGAGAGCCACTTGATGCCCCGGTGCAGCCCGGAGAAGGCGGAGATCACGAAGGCCAGGGTGAGGGCACCGATCACCACCACCTCCACGGTGGTGGTGTCCGGTATGCCGGCGACCAGGTCCAGCCCGGCCGCCACCTGGAGGGCACCGAGACCGAGGCTGGTGGCCGTCCCGAAGACGGTGGCGAAGACGGCCAGCAGGTCGATCACCCGGCCGGCGGCGCCGTCGGCGTGGTCGCCCAGCACCGGCCGGAACGCTGCGGAGATCCGGTTCTGCCGGCCCCGGCGGAACGTCGAGTACGCCAGGGCCAGCGCCACCACCGCGTAGATCGCCCACGGGTGCAGGGTCCAGTGGAAGAGCGTGTACTGCATGGCCGCTGCGGCGGCCGGGCCGGTCTGCGCCTCGACGCCGGTCGCCGGCGGCGGCGTGGCGTAGTGCTGGATGGGCTCGGCGACGGCGAAGAAGACCAGCCCGATGCCCATGCCGGCGCTGAACATCATGGCGATCCAGGCCAGCGTGGTGAACTCCGGCTCGTCGTCGTCCCGGCCGAGCCGGATCCGGCCGAACCGGGACAGCGCCAGCACCACCGCCAGCACCAGGAAGGCGTTCGCCGCCACCACGAAGAACCAGCCGAAGGTGTCGATCACCCAGGCCAGTCCGGACTCGCCGACGCTGGCCAACGACTCGCGCGCCAGCACCCCCCAGACCACCACGGCGAGCACCCCGCCGACGCTCAGCCCGAGCACCACCCCGTCGAATCTCTCGCTCGCGCCGGCGGTCCGCTCCTCGTCGACCTGCTCGCTCATGGTCACCCCTGACCATCCTCCTGTCCCGGTGCCCGCGTGACCCGAAGTTCCGGCAAATCACGCCCGACCAGCCGCTTCCGGCGGCTGTCGGACGTAATGGGGTGCCACGTTGCCGGTTATCGGCTGCCAGGTCAAGGGAAACCGGACGGAGACGTCAAGGAAACCGGGCGGTGACGTCAAGGGAGCGGGGCGGAGACCTTGCCCTGTTCGTCGGCCTCGACCTGGCGGTTCCAGTCCGGCTTGCTGGCCCGCCAGCCCTCGTCGTCCACGCCCAGGCGCCAGTAGCCGGAGATCGACAGCCACTCGCGCGGCACACCCCGCTCCACCCGCAGCAGCCGGCGCAACTGGCGGACGAAGCCCGCCTCGCCGTGCACGAAGGCGTGCACCGCGCCGGGTGGGAAGTCGAGCCCGCGTACCGCCGCCACCAGCGCCTCGCCGACCGGGCGTCCGGCGCGGTGCAGCCAGGTCAGGCGGACCACGCCGGGACTGGGCAGGGGCTGCTCGTCGGCCGGACCGTCGACCTCGACGAAGACGTGCGCGGGCGCGTCGACCGGCAGCCGGGCCAGGGCGGCGGCGATCGCCGGCAGCGCGCTCTCGTCGCCGACCAGCAGGTGCCAGTCCGCCTCCGGGCTCGGCGCGTACGCCCCGCCGGGCCCGGTGAAGAGGACCTCGTCGCCGGGTCGCAACCCGGCGGCCCACGGGCCGGCCAGCCCCTCGTCACCGTGGTGCACCACGTCGACCGTCATCTCGCCGGCCGCCGCGTCCCAACCCCGCACCGTGTACGCCCGCAACCGCGGCCACTGCTCGCGCGGCAACTCGCGGCGGATCGCGGCATAGTCCATCGGGCGCGGATAGTTCACCCCGGCGACCGGAAACACGATCTTGATGTAGTGGTCGGTGTACTCACCGACCGGCAGACCTGCCAGTTCCTCGCCACCGAGCACCAACCGGACGACGTGCGGCGTGGGCCGCTCGGTGCGCAGCACGCGGGCGGAGGTGACTGTCTTCGGGCGCTCCGTCATCAGCCCAGGCTAACCATCAGGGCAGCAGGCGGGCGTGCCAGGCCGTCGCGGCCGGGTCGGTCAGCGAGGCCACCTGGTCGACCACCACCCGCAGCCGGGCCGCGTCGTCCGGGGCGGCGCGCCACAACGGGGCGAAGACCGGATCGAGCACCTCCGGCGCCCGCTCGGTCAGCACCCGGATCAGGTCGGTGAGGATCTCCCGCTGCCGTTCGTAGCGGCCCTGGGCGTCGGCGCGGCGCATCACGTACCGCAGGGCAATGCCCTTGAGCAGCGCGCACCGGGCGCGCAACGGCCGGGGTACGACGAGGTCGGCGGCGTAGCGCCGATGCGGTCCGGTACCGAACCGGTCGGTGGTGGCGGCGACCGCGGTCGCCACGAAACGTCCGGTCAGCACGCTCGTGGTGGCCTTGAGCGCGGCCTGGGCGCGGTGGCTGCCGTCGTAGCGGGCCAGCGGGGCGAGCACCGGATCGGCGAGCAGGTCGACAAGCACCTCGTCGAGGTAGTCGGGCGACTCGATCGAGTAGACGGCGGCGACGTCGGCGCAGAGACCGGCCCGTTCGTCGGCGTCGGCGAGCAGCGGCTCCAGCGTCAGGTATCCGCCGTGGATGGCGTCCTCCACGTCGTGCACCGAGTACGCCACGTCGTCGGCCCAGTCCATTACCTGCGCCTCCAGGCAGCACCTGTCGCCGGCCGGGGAGCCGGACCGCAACCAGGCGAAGACGGGCAGGTCGTCGGCGTACACCCCGAACTTGCGCCGGTCCGGCCGGCGGGGCCACGGATACTTGGCGACCGCGTCGAGCGAGGCACGGGTGAGGTTCAGCCCGGCGGATTCGCCGTCCGGGCCGTACACCTTGGCCTCCAGGCGGGTCAGTACGCGCAGCGTCTGCGCGTTGCCCTCGAACCCGCCGCAGGCCGCCGCGGCCGCGTCCAGGGCGGTTTCGCCGTTGTGCCCGAACGGCGGGTGCCCGAGGTCGTGCGCCAGCCCGGCGGTGTCCACCACGTCGGGGTCACAGCCCAGCCGCGCGCCCATCTCCCGGGCGATCTGGGCCACCTCAAGCGAGTGGGTGAGCCGGGTACGCAGGAAGTCGTCAGTGCCCGCCGTGTGCACCTGGGTCTTCGCGGCGAGCCGGCGGAAGGCCGCCGAGTGCAGCACCCGGGCCCGGTCCCGCTGGTACGGCGAACGACCGTGGCCGGCGTCCTTGACCGGCTCGGCCACCCGCCGTGCCGCGTCAGCGGTCAATCCGCACGCTGCCGCAGTACGCAGAACTCGTTGCCCTCCGGGTCGGCGAGCACAGTCCAGTCGTCACCGTCCTGGCCCACGTCGACGTGCCGGGCACCCATGTCGACAAGCCGTTCCACCTCCGCCTCCCGGTCGGCCGGGCGCAGGTCGAGATGGAGCCGGTTCTTGCCCTCCTTAGCACCGTCCACCGGCACGAAGACGATGCCGGGCAGCCGGTCGGCGGACTGCCGGATCTCCACCTCGTCCGGCCGTTCGGTGACCACCTGGTAGCCCAGCGCCTCGGCCCACCAGCGCGCCAACCGGGCGGGGTCCCGGGCGTCGATGGTCAGGCTCTGCCAGACGCTGGTCATGCCGGCACCGCCGTCCGGACAACGGCGGGAGTCTGCTTCGACAGCTCGGTACGCGCTCTCATCCGGCCACCCCTTCGTGAAGACGGTCCTCGGGCGAGATCAGGCTACGCCCGGCCGGGCCGGACGGCGCGACGACGAAGTGCGCCCCGAGGGGCGGCATCCCCCGATCAGTCGAGAGTTGTCGACCGATTGCCGACAGTCACGGGATCGCGCGGATTGTCGCCGACAGGTAACGTTTCCATCGCGGAAAGTCACCTGTTGAGACGGAGTCACGACCGGCGGGGAGAGACACGCACGTGGACGCGGAAACGATGATGGGCACCGAGTTGCGAGGGCTACGCCAACGGCGGCCCGAGGTCGCCGGCACGCTCCTCGCCGGCACGGACGGTCTGCTGATCTCCACCGACCTGCCCGCCACGGACGCCGCCCACCTGGCCGCGCTGGCGGCGGCCAGCTTCGGCCTCGGCCACCGGATGGCGGCCACCATCCGGCAGGGCGAGTTCCACGAGTCGGTGGTGCACACCGCGGCCGGTTGCGTGGTCACCTATCCGGCCGGGCAGGACGCCCTGCTGACCCTGATCGCCACCCCCGGGGCCGATCTCGCCGCGTTGCGGGAGGAGGCACGGGCGGTGGCCGACCGGGCTGGCCCGATGCTCGCCGCCCGACGCCATCCCGCGTCGGCACTGCGCCCGCCGGACCCGCACGCCCCGCTGGCCGTGCGCACGCCGATGTCCACCCTGCCGGTCCAACGCCCACGCCGGGACCCGCACATCACTTGGCGACGGCCCCCGATCTGAGCCGGGCCGACGAACGAGGTGTTCGCCGGCCCGCCCACTCAGCGGCTGTCCGAGCCGGCCGTCACCACCGCGGCTCGCCCCGCCTCCAGTCGGGCCACCGGCACCCGGAACGGCGAGCAGGAGACGTAGTCCAGCCCGACCGAGTGGAAGAAGTGCACCGAGTCCGGATCACCACCGTGCTCACCACAGACGCCGAGCTTCAGCCCGGGACGGGCCGCCCGCCCCTCCTCCGTCGCGATGCGCACCAGCCGGCCGATCCCGTCGGCGTCGATGGACTCGAACGGTGAGATGCCGAAGATGCCCAGTTCCAGGTAGCGCCAGAAGAAGGCACCCTCCACGTCGTCGCGGGAGAAGCCCCAGCCCATCTGGGTCAGGTCGTTGGTGCCGAAGGAGAAGAACTCCGCCGCCTCGGCGATCTGGCCGGCGGTCAGCGCCGCCCGGGGCACCTCGATCATGGTGCCGATCAGCACCTCGACCTCGCTGCCGCCGACCACCTCGGCGATGATCTTCTCGGCCTCGGCGCGTACCGTCTCCAGCTCCTGCACGGCACCGACCAGCGGGACCATGATCTCCGGGCAGGCGCGTACGCCCTGCCGGGTGCACTCCACCGCGGCCTGGGTGATCGCGCGGACCTGCATCGCGAAGAGGCCGGGGATGACCAGGCCGAGGCGTACGCCGCGCAGCCCCAGCATCGGGTTCTCCTCGTGCATCCGGCGGACCGCGGCGAGCAGCGCCTCCTCCTTGGCCACGTCCTCGCCGCGTTCCTGCGCCACGGCGACGTCGACGGCGAGCTGCTCCAGCGGCGGCAGGAACTCGTGCAGCGGCGGGTCGATCAGCCGGACGGTGACCGGTTGCCCGTCCATCTCCCGGAAGATCTCCATGAAGTCCGCCCGCTGCAACGGCAGCAGCGCGGCCAGGGCGTTCTCCCGTTCGGCCGGGTCACGGGCCAGGATCAGCCGCTCGACCAGCTCACGCCGGTCGCCGAGGAACATGTGCTCGGTGCGGCACAGCCCGATGCCCTCGGCACCGAAGCGCCGGGCCCGCGCCGCGTCCGCGCCGGTGTCGGCGTTGGTCCGGACCGCCAGCCGCCGGGTGGCGTCGGCGTGCGTCATGATCCGGTGTACGGACCGTACCAGCGGGTCGTCGATCGTCTCGGGGTCGAGTTCGCCCTCGAAGTAGCGCACCACCTCCGACGGCATGACCGGCACCTCGCCGAGGTAGACCTTGCCCGTGGTGCCGTCGATGGAGACCACGTCGCCCTCGTTGACGGTCCGCCCGTCGACGCTGAACCTGCGCTGCGGTACGGCGATGTCCAGCTCGTCGGCGCCGGAGACGCAGGTCTTGCCCATCCCCCGGGCCACCACCGCGGCGTGGCTGGTCTTGCCGCCCCGCGAGGTGAGGATGCCCCGGGCGGCGATCATGCCGTTCAGGTCGTCCGGGTTGGTCTCCCGGCGGACCAGGATGACGTCCTCGCCCTGGCCGGCCAGCTCGACCGCGCGGGCCGAGGTGAACACCACCTTGCCGACCGCCGCACCGGGCGAGGCGCCGATGCCGGTGGCGACCGGCTGGAAGTCGTGGTCGAGCGCGAACCGGGGAAACATCAGCTGGGCGAGCTGGGCGCCGTTGACCCGGTGCAGGGCCTCGTCGAGGTCGATCAGCCCCTCGTCGACGAGCTGGCCGGCGATGACGAACGCGGCGGCGGCCGTGCGCTTGCCGACCCGCGTCTGCAACATCCACAGCTTGCCGCGCTCGATTGTGAACTCGATGTCGCAGAGGTCCCGGTAGTGCTGCTCCAGGCGGGCCATGTAGCTGAGCAGTTCGTCGTAGGAGGTCTTGTCGATCCGCTCCAGCTCCTGCAACGGCACCGTGTTGCGGATGCCGGCGACCACGTCCTCGCCCTGGGCGTTGGCCAGGTAGTCGCCGTAGATGCCCTGCGCGCCGCTGGCCGGGTCGCGGGTGAAGGCGACCCCGGTGCCGGAGTCCGGGCCGAGGTTGCCGAAGACCATCGCCACCACGTTCACGGCGGTGCCGAGGTCGGCCGGGATCCGCTCCTGCCGGCGGTAGATCACCGCCCGCTCGGCGTTCCACGACTCGAAGACCGCGCGGATGGCCAGGTCGAGCTGCTCGCGCGGCTCCTGCGGGAACTCCCGCCCGGTGTGCTTGCTGAAGATCTTCTTGTACGTGTCGACCAGCCCGCGCAGGTCGTCCGCGTCCAGGTCGAGGTCGCTGGTGGTGCCCTTGACCCGCTTGGCCTCGTCGATGGCGTGCTCGAACTCCTCGCCCGGCACGTCGCAGACGGTCTTGCCGAACATCTGGATCAGCCGCCGGTACGAGTCCCAGGCGAACCGGTCCGCCCCGCCGGAGCCGGCGTCGCCGCTGGCCTGTCGGGCGAGTCCGGCCACGCTGCGGTCGTTGAGTCCCACGTTCAGGACGGTCTCCATCATGCCGGGCATGGAGAACTTCGCCCCGGAACGCACGGAGACCAGCAGCGGGTCGTCTGGGTCGCCCAGGCGTCGACCCATCTCCTGCTCCAGCGCCGCCAGGTGCGCGGCGATCTGGTCGGCCAGCCCTGCCGGCTCCTCGCCGGTGGCCAGGTACGCCTTGCACGCCTCGGTGGTGATCGTGAAGCCGGGCGGGACCGGCAGGCCGAGATTGGTCATCTCGGCCAGGTTCGCCCCCTTGCCGCCGAGGAGGTCCTTGAGGTCCTTGTTGCCCTCGGCGAAGTCGTAGACGTACTTGTGTTCGACCGTCCTGTGCGCTGTCACCAGAGCCTCCCACGCGCCCGGATTGACACTTAACGAGGGTTCAGTTTTTTGATACCCCGAAGCCGACGTCCGACAATCCGGGGGGCGATGCAGATCGGTGGGCGAAGGTTAAGCGAACTCCGCTCGACCCGGGACCATTCGGTGACAATAGGCACAGCAATCCCGAGGATCGACGTTCATGACATTTCCTGGGAACGTTTCCACGCGCACGAATACGCAATCCGCGACCTCCCGTACCCTTGACGACACGCAGCGTCACCGACGCGCTTTTGCCATTACCGCCGCGAATACACCCCCTCGGAGCCGCCGCCGTGTCCTCGCCGTCCAGCACCGTCCCGGAGCCGCGTCACCCGTCCCGCCCCGCCGACGCCGACCCGGCGGCCCAGGAGTCCGCCGCCGCGCTGGTGGCACCGGGCTCCGCCGCCAGCACGGCGGCACCGGCGTCGGAGACCGCGCTGGCGGCGCCGGGGTCGGAGACCGCGCTGGCGGCGCCGGGGTCGGAGACCGCGCTGGCGGCGCCGGGGCGTACCGCCGGCGAGCTGGCCGGGGCGGCGGAGCGGGAGGCGGCGGCGCGGCTCGCCCCGCCGGCCCCGGTCCGGCTCGGCGACGTGCTGCCCGCCCCCGAGCGGGTCAGCCCGGATCCCACCGCCGACCACCTGCTCCGCGCCGACACGGTGATCCGGGTCAGCGCCGACCCGGCCGCGCTTGCCGTCGGCGAGCAGCTCGCCGCACTGCTACGCCCGGCCACCGGCTACCCGCTGCCGGTCACCGACACCGCGATGCCGACGCCGGCCGGCGGCATCGCCCTCGACCTGGCCGGCGACGACGAACTCGGGGCCGAGGGCTACCGGCTCGACATCGCCACCGACGGGGTACGCATCCGCGCCGCCACCGCCGCCGGCCTGCACCACGGGGTGCAGACGCTGCGGCAACTCCTGCCGGCCGCGATCGAGAACCCGAACCCGGTCGCTGCGCGCTGGGTGCTGCCCGGCGGGTCGATCGTCGACCGGCCGCGCTACCCGTACCGGGGCGCGATGCTCGACGTCGCCCGGCACTTCTTCGGCGTACCCGAGGTGCTCCGGGTCATCGACCACCTGGCCCGGTACAAGCTCAACCACCTGCACCTGCACCTCACCGACGACCAGGGCTGGCGGATCGCGGTCAACTCCTGGCCGAGGCTGGCCACGGTCGGCGGGGCCGGTGCGGTCGGCGGTGGCCCCGGCGGGCACTACACCCGGGCCGACTACCAGCGGATCGTGGCGTACGCGGCGGCCCGGCACATCACCGTGGTGCCCGAGATCGACCTGCCCGGCCACACAAACGCCGCGCTTGTCGCGTACCCGGAGCTGGCGCCGGACCGGGTGGCACCGCCGCCGTACACCGGCACCGAGGTCGGGTTCAGCTACGTCGACCCGGCCAGCGAGCGGACGTACGACTTCGTCGCCGACGTGCTCGGCGAAATCGCCGCCCTCACTCCCGGCCGGTGGCTGCACATCGGCGGCGACGAGGCGTTCAAGGTGCCCGCCGAGGAGTACGTCCGCTTCGTCGAGCGGGTGCAGCGGATCGTCGCCGGGCTGGGCCGACGCATGATCGGCTGGCACCAGATCGCCCCGGCCACCCACGCCGACGGGCGCGTCCTCCAGTGGTGGGGCACCAACGGCGACGACCCGGTCACCGCCGAGGCGGTACGCCGGGGTGCCAAGCTGATCCTCTCCCCCGGCAACCACGCCTACCTGGACATGAAGTACGCCCCGGACACTCCGCTCGGGCACGACTGGGCCGGCCTGATCAACGTGCACCGGGCGTACGACTGGGACCCGGGTACGCACCTGACCGGGGTACCGGCCGACGCGGTGCTCGGTGTCGAGGCGCCGCTCTGGACCGAATCGGTGACCACTCTCGCCGAGATCGAGTTCATGCTGTTCCCCCGGCTGCCGGCCATCGCCGAGCTGGGCTGGTCCGCGCCGAGGACACATGACTGGGATGCGTTCCGCGCCCGACTGGCCGGCCACGGCCCCCGCTGGACCACCGCCGGCATCACCT